>NZ_PSWQ01000002.1:0-253998 GCF_002932915.1 Rathayibacter sp. RFBD1 | reverse complement strand
GGACGGGGTCGGGTACGGGTGGGGCGGTCCGGCGCGCCGTGCTCGCGACGATCACGCCGAGCACGATCAGGGCGAGGCCGACGATCTCGCTCGCCGGCAGCGTCTCGCCGAAGAGCGGCAGCGCGACCAGGGCGGTGACGACGGGGCTCAGCGACCCGAAGGCCGCGGCGCGGCCCGCGCCCAGGGATCGGACGGCGACGGTGTAGGCGAGCGCGGCGACGATCCCGACGCCGACGCCCTGGACGAGGCCGAACACCGCGACGGCGCTCGGATCGGCCGACCCCGAGAACAGGGTGGAGGGCAGGGCGCCGGTGACCGCCGCGACGAGGCTCAGGAGGAAGGAGGGGGCGCAGACCACCAGGAGCACCGCGACCGGGGTCAGCCGGGTCCGCCGGAGGCCCAGCGTGTACACCGCCCAGAGGATCCCGGCGGCGAGCAGGATGCCGATGCCGAGGGCGACCGACGCCGCCGAGGTGAGCACCACGATGACGACGACGCCGACGACGATCGCGCCCAGTCCGGCCAGGCGGGCGCCGCTCGGGCGCTCGCGCATCAGCAGGAGGGCGAGCAGAGCGACGAAGACCGGCACCGAGCCGGGGATCACCAGGCCCACGAGCGCCGCGCTCGTCAGGCTCCCGCCCGCGGCGGCCGTGAGGAAGTAGGGCAGCCCGGCGCCGACCGCGAGGCAGGCGAGGGTGAGCGGCGACTCGCGCCGGATCGCCCGGAGCGCGCCGGGGAGCGCCGGTGCCAGCACCAGCAGCGGGATCCCGAAGCGCAGGAGCGCGACGTCGACGGTGGTGAGGCCCGACCCGCCGATCCCGCGGATGCTCAGGGCGAATCCGGCCCAGGTGGCCACGGTCGCGATCATCGCGACGGTCCCGGTGAGGGCGGATCTGGTCATGGCGGTCCTCTCGGCGGGGCCGGTGGATGCCGACCCTCCGAGGCTAGGTCGGGGGAGGAGGCGGGCGATTGCGGATCCGAGCGCGGAATCCGGTGGTAGCGGCAGGATCTGCCAGGATCGGCGGTATGGACGACATCGACATGCGCATCCTGCAGGAGCTCCAGCAGGACGGCCGGCTCAGCAACCAGGACCTCGCCGACCGGGTGGGCCTCTCGCCCTCACCGTGCCTGCGCCGCGTGCGCCGGCTCGAGGAGGACGGCGTGCTGATCGGCTACCGCGCCGTCGTCGACCCCCGCGCGGTGGGCCTGGCCATCACCGCCTTCGTGCGCCTGCGGCTCGAGAGCCACAGCCCCGAGATCGTCGAGCAGGTCGAGACGGCCATCCGCGGGATCCCCCACGTGACGGAGGCCTACCTCATGGCGGGCGACAGCGACTTCCTCCTCAAGATCGCCGTCGAGGACCTCGAGGGGTACGAGACGCTGGTGCGCACGAGGATCCGGATGATCCCCGCCCTGGCCTCGATCGAGACCTCCTTCGCCTACGGAGTGACCAAGCCGCAGTCCCCTCTTCCCGCGCGCAGGTGAGCGAGCGAGGCGCTCCGGAGCCGTTCAGACAGCTGTCGGAACGGCCGCTCCGAGAACGCGAATCCTGACGGCGAGGAGCGCGGGACCCACTCCCTAGCGTGAGACGGGCCGGAGCGACCGGCCCTGCCGGAAGGAGCCCCGTGTCCGTCTCACTGCCCCTCGTCCTCCCCGGGCGTCGCGGCGTGAAGAGCGCCTCGAACCCCCTCCTGCGCTATCTCTTCCTCCGCTTCCTGCTGATCGTCCCGACGGTGCTCATCCTCGTCACGATGGTCTTCTTCCTGATGCGCTTGACCGGCGATCCGATCACCGCCGCCCTCGGCGGACGGCTCTCCGGGGCCGAGCTGGCCGCCCGGGTGGCCGCCGCCGGCTACGACCGCCCCGTGCTGGTGCAGTACGTCGAGTACCTCGGGGGCGTCCTGCGCGGCGACTTCGGCACCACCATCAGCGACAACCGCCCGGTCACCGAGGTCCTCGCCGTCTACGGCGCCGCCACCTTCGAGCTCGCCGTCTACGCGCTCCTGGTCGCCCTGGTCGTCGGCGTGCCGCTCGGCGCGATCGCCGCCCGCAAGCGGGACCGGATGCCCGACATCGTCCTGCGGGTCCTCGCGATCCTCAGCTACGCGACCCCCGTCTTCTTCGCCGGGCTCCTGCTCAAGCTCGTCTTCGGCGTCGTCCTCGACGTGGTGCCCACGGCGGGCCGCTCGAGCACCGGGACGGAGCTGATGCTCACGACGCTGCAGCAGCCGACCGGGCTCTTCCTCGTCGACGCGCTGCGCTCCGGGAGCAGCTCCGCGGTGACCGACGTGCTCGCCCACGCGGTGCTCCCGGGCCTCACGCTCGGCCTGCTCACCGCGGGCACCTTCCTCCGCCTCGTGCGCACCAACATGATCGGCACCCTGCAGGCGGGCTACGTCGAGGCCGGCCGCTCCCGCGGTGTCTCGGAGGGGAGGCTCGTCTCCCGCCACGCCTTCCGGCCCGCCCTCATCCCGATCATCACCGTCATCGGCATGCAGATCGCGATGCTCCTGGGCGGTGCGGTCCTCACCGAGACCACGTTCGAGTGGCGCGGGCTGGGCTTCATGCTCGGCCAGTACCTCGCCGCCCGCGACTTCGTCGCCGTGCAGGGGATCGTCGCGGTGCTCGCCATCATCGTCGCCGTCACGAACTTCGCGGTGGACGTCCTCGCTGCCCTGATCGATCCCCGAGTGAGGTTCTGACATGACGACCGTCTCCGCTCCGCCGCGTCCGCTGCGGGACCGCCTCCCCCTCGTCGCGCAGGTGCGCAGCAGCGCAGGGTCCCAGCGGGCGATGCTCCTGATCGGCCTCGCGCTGGTCGGCGCCCTCGTGATCGTCGCCGCGTGCGCGCCGCTGCTGGCCCCGTTCGGCTACGACCAGCTCGCCGTCGACGGCCGCAACTTCGGCGCGCAGCAGCCGCCCGGCGGGCAGCACCTGCTGGGCACCACGGTCGGCGGCTACGACGTCCTCTCGCGCACCCTGTGGGGAGCGCGGACCGCGGTCCAGGTGATCGCCCTATCGCTCCTGACCTCGGTCGCGGCGGGCGTGCTGCTCGGCGCGGTGTCGGGCTACGTCGGCGGCTGGCTCGACCGGATCCTCGTGGTCGTCGCCGACGCCGTGTACGCCTTCCCGAGCCTCCTGCTCGCGATCGTCCTGTCGATCGTGATCTCGGGCGGCCAGTCGAGCCTGTGGGGCGGAGTCCTCGCCGCGGCGATGTCGATCACCGTCGTCTTCGTGCCGCAGTACTTCCGGGTGGTCAGGGCGGAGGTGCTCCGGGTCGTCTCCGAGTCCTTCGTGGAGTCGGCGCGCGTGATGGGCGCGCGGGACCGGCGGATCCTGATCCGCCACGTGCTCCGCAACTCCACCCGCACCCTGCCCGTGATCATCACGCTGAACGCCTCCGAGGCGATCATGACGCTCGCCGGCCTCGGCTTCCTCGGCTTCGGCATCGAGCCCACCTCCGCCGCCGAGTGGGGCTACGACCTCAACCGCTCGGTGCAGGACGTCACGAGCGGGATCTGGTGGACCTGCGTCGCTCCCGGTGCCGCGATCATGATCGTCGTGCTCGGGATCACCCTCGTCGGCGAGAGCCTCAACGACCTGTCCGACCCCCGCCTGCGCGTCCGCCGCCGCAGCCAGAGAAAGGCCCGGCGATGACCGCCGTACTGAGCATCCGCGACCTCCGCGTCGTCTTCGACACCGACCACGGCCCGGTCCTGGCGCTCGAGGGCGTCGACCTCGACGTCGCGCCGGGGGAGATCGTCGCCCTCGTGGGGGAGTCGGGCTCGGGCAAGACCGTCACCGGCAAGGCGGTCCTCGGGCTGCTGCCGGAGTCGGCCGTCGTCTCCGGCAGCATCCGCCTCCGCCACGGCGGGAGCGACGTCGAGATCGTCGGCGCCCCCGAGAAGACGATGCGGCGGCTGCGGGGAGCGGCGGCGGCGATGGTGTTCCAGGAGCCGTCGACCGCGCTCAACCCGGTCTTCACTGTGGGCTGGCAGATCGTCGAGGGGCTCCGCGCGCACACCTCCCTCGGCCGCCGCGAGGCGCGGGCCGAGGCCGTCCGGATCCTCCGGACCGTCGGGATCCCCGATCCCGAGCGGCGGATCGACGACTACCCGCACCAGTTCTCGGGCGGGCAGAAGCAGCGGATCGTGATCGCGATGGCGCTGATCCAGGGCGCCCCGCTGATCGTGGCCGACGAGCCGACGACCGCGCTGGACGTGACCGTGCAGGCCGAGATCCTCGAGCTCCTGCGCACGCTGCGGCGCGATCTCGGCGGGTCGATGCTGCTCATCACGCACAACATGGGGGTCGTCGCCGACCTGGCCGACCGCGTGATCGTGATGAACGGCGGCCGGATCGTCGAGACCGCGGACGTGCAGTCGCTGTTCTCCGCTCCGCAGCACGAGTACACCCGCTCGCTCCTGGCCGCGGTCCCGCGGATCGGCGCGCCCGGCGCTGCGGGGCCCGAGCCCGCTCCGGGAAGCGAGCCGCTCGTCGTGGCGGAGCGGCTCGAGATCGTCTACCCGGGGCGCCTGGGCAAGCCCTCCTTCACGGCGATCGCCGACCTCTCGCTGACGCTCGCCCCCGGCGAGGTCCTGGGCCTCGTGGGGGAGTCGGGCTCGGGCAAGACCACGCTCGCCCGGACGATCGCCGGGCTGGTCCCCGCGACCGGCGGCTCGCTCCGGGTCCTCGGCTCCGAGCTCGTCGGGCGCCGCGCCTCCCTCGGTGCCGCCGCGCGCGCCGACCTCGGCTTCGTCTTCCAGGATCCGGCGACCAGCTTCAACCCGTTCCTGACCATCGGCGAGTGCATCGCCGAGCCGTTCGTCATCCACGGGCGCGCGGAGTCGGCCGCCGGCGTGCGCGAGGAGGTCCTGGATCTGCTCGACGCGGTCCGCCTGCCCCGCGCCTTCGCCGACCGCTTCCCCCACGAGCTCTCCGGCGGGCAGCGGCAGCGGGCCTCGCTCGCCCGGGCCATCGCGCTGCGCCCGCGCCTGCTCATCGCCGACGAGCCGACCAGCGCGCTCGACGTCTCCGTGCAGGCGACCGTGCTCGAGCTGTTCGCCGAGCTGCAGGGCGCGCTCGGCTTCGGCTGCCTCTTCGTCAGCCACGACCTCGCCGTCGTCGACCGCGTGGCCGGCCGGGTGGTCGTCCTGCGGCAGGGCGCGGTCGTGGAGCAGGGGTCGACCGCCGAGGTGCTCCGCTCGCCCCGCGAGGCGTACACGCAGAAGCTCCTGGCATCGCTCCCCGTGCCGGATCCCGCGCTCCAGCGCGCGGCCCGGGAGGCGCTGGCCGCCGCGAGCCGGGACGAGCTGGCGGCCGCGGGCTGACGGCGGGTCGGACCGGGCGGCACCCGGTCCGGCTCAGCGGGCGTCCGTTCCTGCGGGCGCCCGCCTCGGCGCGCGTCCGGTCGGGCAGGCGTCCGCTCAAGCGTGTCCGGTCGGGCAGGCGTCCGCTCCGGCGCGGGTCGGTCGGGCAGGCGTCCGTCCCGGTGCGCGCCCGCTCCGCAGGCGGTCCGCTCTACAGGTCCGGACCCGCGAGCACCGGACGCGCCGTCGCGGCGAAGCGGCGGGGGGCGGCGACACCCTCGGACAGGTCCGCGAGGACCCGCCCGATCGCCGGGGTGAACTTGAACCCGTGGCCGGAGAAGCCCGCTCCGACGACGATCGGCCCGCTGCGGTCGAGGATGAAGTCCTCGTTGCGGGTCATCGTGTACGTGCAGCTGATGACGTCGCAGACCTCCGCGTCGGCGCCCGGGATCCACTCAGCCACGTAGCGGCGGAGGGCCGCGAGATGCTCGGCGACCGGGCGGCGGGTGCGGGCGTCCGGATCGACGCTCCTGCCCACTCCGTGCCAGCCGACCTTCAGGCCCTCGCCCGGCGTGAGCATGCCGTAGACGGGGCTGAGGAAGTACGCGTGGTCGGCGCGGTCCGGGTCGGGCGTGTGGTTGAAGCTCGGCCACGCCGCGTCGGGCATGCGGAGCCGGAAGTGCGCGGGGTGCTCCTCCGAGACCCGGAGGGGGCGCAGCGGCACGAGGCCGGCGAGGAGGGGCTGCGTCCACGCTCCCGCGGTGACGACGACCCGCCGGGCGCGGTACTCGGTGTCGTCGGTCGTCACGATCACGGTGTCCGGTCCGACGACGTCGATCCCGCGGACGGGGGTGTCGTAGCGGAAGCGGGCGCCTCGGCGCTCGGCGCCGGCCCGCAGCGCGAGCAGAGCGTCGGCGGCGCGGACGCGTCCGCTGCTGGGGACGTGCAGCACCTCGCTCTCGAAGCGGAGCGCCGGCCAGCGGTCGCGGGCCTCGGCGGCGGAGATCAGCTCGCTCGCGACGCCGTGGGCGCGGTGCGCCTCCCGGACCGCGCGGAGGGGTCCGACGGGTCCGAGGTTCACGAGGCCGACCCGGTCGAGCAGCGTCGTGCCCTCCTCGACGCTCAGCCGGTCCCAGAGGCGGGAGGCCTCGCCGAGGAGGTCGAGGTAGTCGTCGGCGGCGTAGGCCTCGTTGAAGTTCCGGGTGCGGCCGTGGGATGCGCCGTTCTCGTGGCCGGGGCCGAACTGCTCGAGGAGCACCACGTCCGTGCCGCGCTGGGCCAGCTGCCAGGCGGTGGCGGAGCCCATCGCGCCTCCTCCGATGACGACCGTGTCGACGTTCTCGCGCACCGCGACCTCTCTCTCCCGGTCCGACCCGCGCGGAACCGTGAGGTCTCCACTCTGACGACGCGGAGGATCGGCGGCCATGGACAGGTGGCGAGGGCGGAGGGCCCGCGGCACAGCAGACGTCGAACCCGGGCCCTCCCGGCCGGGCGCGGCGCCGGAGCGCGGTGCGACAGTTGTCGAAGCGAGCGGCCGCAGACCCCGACGACTACTCGACGCCGGACGCACGCTCCCTCGGCACCATGGACCCAGCGCCCCGGCGTCCCTCCCTCATCCCCGCCGCACGGCTGACCCGCAAGGAGTTCCCCATGAGATCCCGAGTACTGGCTCCCCTCGTCGCCGGTGCGGCGATGGCCGTCGCCCTCACCGCCTGCTCGCCGGGCACCACCGGCGCCCAGGCGCCCCCCGGGATCCTCCTGGGGACCACGGACAAGGTCACCGCCCTGGATCCCGCCGGCTCCTGGGACCTCGGCTCGGCGACGCTGCAGAACCAGGTCTTCTCCTGGCTGCTGACCTCCGCCCCCGGATCGACGGATCCCGTGCCGGACCTCGCGGCCTCGGCCGAGTTCACCGACCCCACCCACTACCGCGTCGCCCTGCGCGAGGACGCCGCCTTCGCCAACGGCAATCCGCTCACCGCCTCGGACGTGGTCTTCACCTTCGAGCGCCAGGTGGCGATCGCCGCTCCGAACGGCCCCTCGTCGCTGCTCTCGGACATGGTCTCGGTCGAGGCGGAGGACGACTCCACCGTCGTCTTCACACTGGCCACCCCGGACAACGCCCTCTGGCCCCAGATCCTCACCAGCCCCGCCGCCGCGATCGTCGACGAGGACGTCTTCTCGGCCGACTCCCTCACCACCGACGACGACATCGTCGCCGGCGACGCCTTCAGCGGGCAGTACTCCATCACGAGCTACAAGTTGAACTCGCTCGTGCAGCTCACCCGCAACGACTCCTACGACGGCCTCCTCGGCGCCGCTGCCAACGAGTCCGTGATCGTCCGCTACTACGCGGACGAGAGCAACCTCAAGCTCGACATCCAGCGCGGTGAGATCGCGGTCGCCTACCGCACGCTGAACGCGACCGACACGGAGGACCTCCGCGGCGAGGAGGGCCTGACGGTGCACTCCGGTCCCGGCGCGGAGATGCGCTTCCTGGTCTTCAACCCCGAGACCATGCCCTACGGCTCCGCGACCTCCGAGGCCGACGCCGACAAGGCGCTCGCCGTCCGCACCGCCGTCGCCGACCTGATCGACCGCGACGAGCTGTCGGACCAGGTCTACAAGGGCACCTACGCGCCGGTCTACTCGATCGTCCCCAGCGCCCTGACCGGATCGACGCCGGCGTACGAGGAGGCCTTCGGCGACGGGAGCGGCGGTCCCAGCGCGGACGAGGCCGCCGCCGCGCTCCAGGCGGCCGGGATCACCGGTCCCGTCGATCTCAAGCTGCAGTACAACACCGACCACTACGGCTCCAGCACCTCGGACGAGTACGCGCTCATCAAGAACCAGCTCGAGCGCAGCGGGCTGTTCACGGTCGACCTGCAGTCGACGGAGTGGACGCAGTACGTGAAGGAGAAGTCGACCTCCTACCCACTTTACCAGCAGGGCTGGTTCGCGGACTACCCGGACTCGGACAACTACCTGAACCTGCTCTACGGCACCGACGAGGCCCCCTCCATCCTCGGCGCCGCCGTGAAGGACGACGCCTACAACGAGGTCGTGCTGCGCGAGCGGAGCCTGGCCCCCGGCGACGAGCGCACCGCGGCGATCGAGGAGGCGCAGCGCCTCGCGGCGGAGAAGGCGATCACCGTGCCGCTCCTCGAGGGCACGGAGACCGTCATCGCCTCCTCCACGATCTCGGGCATCGACGACACGCTCGACGGCTCCGGCCGATTCCGCTTCGGGCTGCTCCGGAGCGAGTGATCGGGGCGCGCTGATCGGCCGGACGGGCCGCAGTACCGCAGGAGGGGAAGACCCTCGGCGGCCGCTGCGGCCCGTCCGCGCGTCCGGGGACGGCTCTGCCAGGACGCGGCACCCGGATCGATCAGCGCGCCAGCGCCGCCAGCTCCGCCCGGGTGCGGGCCCCGGCCTTGCGCAGCAGGTTCGACACGTGGAACTTCACCGTGTTGCCGCTGATGCCGAGGTCGTCCGCGATCCGCTGGTTCGAGGCGCCGAGCGTGATCAGGTTCAGCACCTCCCGCTCGCGCGCACTGAGCTCGGCGAGGTCGAGCCCGTCGGGCTGCGCCGGCGGATCGAGGGGGAGGCGGATCGACAGGGTCGACCCCCAGCCCGCGGTCGACGCGACCGAGAGCTCCCCGTCGAGCCCGCGCACGCGCTCGGCGATCGGGCGCAGGGCGTCGTCGCGGGTCGTCAGCTCGCCCCGGCCGTCGTCGCGGATCTCGATGAGCAGGTTGAGCCCGTCGCAGTCCCACTGGATCCGCACCCGGCGCGTCTGCTCCGACTCCACGAACGCCAGCACGGCGCTCCGCACGATCGCGCGGGCCGCGTGCGCCACCTCGCCGGGGAGGGCGCGCCCGGTGGCGGGCGGCTCGACGAACTGCACGTCGAGGTCGCCGAAGCGCACGAGCGGACGCAGGTCGCTCCGGAGCCGCGCGAACGCGCCCACGACGGGCTCCAGCATCGCGCTGCGCTGCTCGTCCGAGGCGGTGCGCAGCTCGACCAGGGCGTTCGCGGCGATGTCGATCGCGACGGTGCGGGCCGCACGGTCGTCGAGGCGCTCGGCGCGCAGCGCGGCGAGCACCGACTCCAGCGCCACCGCGTGCCGGTCGGCCTGCTCGGCGACCGTGCGGGCGTGCTGCTGCAGCAGCGTGCGGGAGGCGGGGGACTCGGCGGGATCCATCCCCCGAACCTACCCGTCCTACCCGCGAGCGGCACCGCCCACCCGATCGGGTAGGCGGACCTCCTCGATCAGGTGGCGCGCGGATCCGGTCGCCGGGCGCACTGTGGATCCATGCCCGCTGACGACCGCACCACCGACCCCGCAGAGGCGCTCGCCGTGATCGCCGCCGAGGTGTCCGCCGCGACCGCCTCGCTGACGACCGACCGCCTCGAGACCGTCCTCGAGCTGCTCGCCGGCGCCGATCGCGTCTTCATCCACGGCGCCGGCCGCTCCGGCCTCGCCCTGCGGATGACCGCCATGCGCCTCATGCACCTCGGACTCGTCGTGCACGTGGTCGGCGACGTGACGACCCCGGCGATCCGCCGCGGCGACGTGCTGCTCACCGCGAGCGGCTCCGGCACCACCGGGGGCATCGTCCGCGCCGCGCAGGCCGCCGTCGACGCCGGAGCGCGGGTCGCGGCGATCACGACCGCCGCCGACTCCCCGCTGGCCGGGCTCGCCTCCGCCGTGGTGGTCGTGCCCGCCGCCGACAAGCTCGACCGCTCCGGCGCCGCCTCGGCGCAGTACTCCGGCGGGCTCTTCGAGCAGGTCGTCGTGCTCACCGGCGACGCCCTGTTCCACGCGCTCTGGCAGCGCCGCGGCGACAGCGCCGACGAGCTCTGGCCGCGCCACGCGAACCTCGAATGACCCGACTCCCCACCTCGACAGGAAGAAGAACCCCGTGAAGCTCCAGTTCGCCATGGACACCCTCAGCACCGACGCCGCCCTCGAGCTCGCCGCTGCCGCCGCCCCGCACGTCGACATCCTCGAGCTGGGCACCCCGCTCATCAAGAGCGCCGGCCTCTCCGCCATCACCGCCATCAAGGAGGCGCACCCCGACAAGACGGTCTTCGCCGACCTCAAGACGATGGACGCGGGCGAGCTCGAGGCCGACATGGCCTTCGCGGCCGGCGCCGACCTCGTGACGGTCCTCGGCGTCGCCGGCGACAGCACCATCTCCGGCGCGATCGCCGCCGGGAGGAAGCACGGCAAGGGCGTCGTCGTCGACCTCATCGGCGTGCCCGACAAGGCCGCCCGCGCCCGCGAGGTCGTCGCCCTCGGCGCCGAGTTCGTCGAGATGCACGCCGGTCTGGACGAGCAGGCGGAGGAGGGCTTCACCTTCGAGACTCTGCTGCGCGACGGCGAGTCCTCCGGCGTGCCGTTCTCGGTCGCGGGCGGCGTGAGCACCGCCACCATCGAGTCGGTGCAGCGCGCCGGCGCCCTCGTGGCTGTCGCGGGCGGGGCCATCTACGGCGCCCCGGACGTCGGCGAGGCCGCCGCGGCCCTCCGCGCCGCCATCGTCTGACCCGTCGGCGCCGCCGCCCCCGAGGCCCGCTGATCCGGGTCGCGAGGGCGGCGGCGCCCTCGTTCCGCGCGGGAGGCGGCAGCGCATCCCCGCCGGACGCCCGGCCCCTCTCGACTCGCCGACGGCGCGGTCCTACAGTGGCTGCGACGACCCTCGACTCCCGCCGCGGGACCGACGGCGCCGTCGCGAGCGGAGGGAAGCCGTGTCCTCGACCGCCCCCGTGCCCGGAGCCGCCGTCGACGCCTCGACGAGGCTCCGCGACTTCCACCAGATCCTCCTCAACACCGCCGTCGCGAACGTGACGACGAGCTTCCTCTGGTTCGCGCTCACATTCTGGGTGTACCTCGAGACGCGCTCCGTCCTGGCGACCGGGATCATCGGCGGCGCCTACATGCTGCTCGTCGCGGTCTTCGCGATGGCCTTCGGCACGATCGTGGACCGGCACCGCAAGTTCCGCGTCATGGTCTTCGCCGGCGCGGTCACGCTCGTGTCGTTCGGCGTCGCGGGCGGTCTCTTCCTCGCGCTGCCCGAGGCGGCGCTCCTGGACTTCCGCGCCCCCTGGTTCTGGGTG
This sequence comes from Rathayibacter sp. RFBD1, assembly GCF_002932915.1. NCBI lineage: Bacteria > Bacillati > Actinomycetota > Actinomycetes > Micrococcales > Microbacteriaceae > Rathayibacter > Rathayibacter sp. RFBD1. Next base: position 242,569 of record NZ_PSWQ01000002.1, on the reverse strand, counting down.
TTCTCGGGCACGATCCTCTTCGGCGCCGTCATCGAGAACATGCGCAACATCGCCCTGTCCACGACGGTGACCCTGCTGGTCCCGGTGGAGGGGCACGCCCGCGCGAACGGCCTCGTCGGGACGGTCCAGGGCCTCGCCTTCGTGGTGACGAGCGTCTTCAGCGGGCTCGCCATCGGCCTGCTCGGCATGGGGTGGACGCTGGTGATCGCGATCGGCCTCTCCGCCGCCGCGCTCCTGCACCTCCTGTTCCTGCGCATCCCGGAGGACCGGCCCGCTCCGACGGGGGAGAGGGCGCCGCTGATCGATCTCCGCGGCAGCATCACCGCGGTGCGGGCGGCGACCGGGCTGTTCGCGCTCATCGTCTTCTCGACGTTCAACAACCTGATCGGCGGCGTCTACATGGCGCTGATGGACCCGTACGGCCTCGAGGTGTTCCCGGTCGAGCTGTGGGGCGTGGTGCTCGGAGTGACGGCGACCGGCTTCGTCATCGGCGGTCTGCTCGTCGCGAGGTTCGGCCTCGGGAGGAACCCGATCCGGACGATGCTGCTGCTCGTGATGGCGATGGGCCTGATCGGCGCGGTCTTCACCCTCCGCGACTGGTGGTGGCTCTACGCCGGCGGCATCTGGATCTACATGACCCTGATCCCGGCGGTCGAGGCCGCGGAGCAGACGGTGATCCAGAAGGTCGTCCCCTTCGAGACCCAGGGGCGCGTCTTCGGCTTCGCGGCGGCGTTCGAGTCGGCCGCCGCTCCGATCACGTCGTTCCTCATCGCCCCGATCGCCGAGTTCGCGCTCATCCCGTACATGGAGTCGCCGGCCGGGCGCTCGGCGTTCGGCGGGCTGCTCGGCGATGGCATCGGCCGGGGGATCGCGCTGGTGTTCCTGGTCGGCGGAGTCGTCATGATCATCGCGGCCGGCGCGGCGATGCTCACCCGCTCCTACCGCGTCATGTCGGCGCAGTACCTGCGGGAGGCCACGGCGGGCGGAGGGGCGGAGCCGGTCGATGCGTCCGTGGCCGGCGCGTCCGCGACCGGTGCGGCCGACTCCGGAGCCGCGGAGGACGGGGCAGCCGAGGCCCCCGCCCCCGCGGAGAGCGCCGCCGACCGCCGCCTCTGAGCCCGGCCCCCGCCCGGTCAGTGCCCGCGCGCGATCCACTCCTCGCGGTGCGGCGCCTCCGCTCCGATCGTCGTCGAGTCGCCGTGGCCGGTCCGGACGACGGTCTCGGCGGGCAGCGTCAGCAGGCGCTCCGTGATCGAGTCGATGATCGTCGGGAAGTCGCTGTACGAGCGGCCGGTGGCCCCCGGCCCGCCCTGGAAGAGCGTGTCGCCGGTGAACACCGTGCCGAGCGCCTCGGCGACGAAGCAGACGGCGCCGGGGGTGTGGCCCGGGGTGTGCCGCACCTCGAGCTCGACGCCGGCGACGGGCACGATCCGCCCGTCGACCAGGGCGCCGCTCGGGGCCGTACCGGGGTGCACGGCGTCCCACAGCATCCGGTCGGCCTCGTGGAGCAGCACCGGGGCGCCGGTCGCAGCGCGGACTCCCTCGACCGCGTCGAGGTGGTCGTCGTGCCCGTGGGTCAGCAGCACGGCGAGGAGTCGGCGCTCGCCGACGGCCGCGAGGATCGCGTCCGCGTCGTGGGCGGCGTCGATGACGACGCACTCGGAGTCGTCGCCGACGATCCAGACGTTGTTGTCGACGTCCCAGGTGCCGCCGTCGAGGCTGAAGGTGCCGCTCGTGACGAGCTGCTCGATCCGCGCGCCCATCAGAGCACCACCACCGAGCGGAGCACGTCGCCGCCGGCCATCGTGGCGAAGGCCTCCTCGATGTCCTCGATCCCGATCCGCTCGCTCACGAACTCGTCCAGGGGCAGTCGGCCCTGGAGGTAGAGGCCGGTCAGCATCGGGAAGTCCCTCTCCGGCAGGCAGTCGCCGTACCAGCTCGACTTCAGCGAGCCGCCGCGGCCGAAGACGTCGAGCAGGGGGATCTCGAGCGTCATCTCGGGAGTCGGCACCCCGACCAGCACCACGGTCCCGGCGAGGTCGCGGGCGTAGAACGCCTGGCGCCAGGTCTCGGGGCGGCCCACGGCGTCGATGACGACGTCCGCTCCGAAGCCGTTCGTCAGGGCCTGCACCGCCGCGACGACGCCCGCCTCGTCGAGGCCGCTGGAGTCGATGACGTGCGTGGCGCCGAGCTTCTCGGCCGCGACCAGCTTCTTGGGGTCCCGGTCGATCGCGATGACCGTGCCGGCGCCCGCGAGAGCGGCGCCGACCACGGCGGCCGTGCCGACTCCTCCGCAGCCGATGACCGCGACGGAGTCGCCGCGCGTCACGTTCCCGGTGTTCATCGCCGCGCCGAGGCCCGCCATGATCCCGCAGCCGAGCAGGCCGACCGCGGCGGGGTCCGCCTCCGGATCGACCTTCGTGCACTGCTTCGCGTGCACGAGGGTCTTCTCGGCGAAGGCCCCGATCCCGAGGGCGGGGCTGAGCTCGGTTCCGTCCTCCAGGGTCATCCGCTGCGTCGCGTTGAAGGTGTCGAAGCAGTACCAGGGCTCGGCCCGGGTGCAGGCCCGGCACTCGCCGCAGACCGCGCGCCAGTTGAGGACCACGAAGTCGCCGACCGCGACGTGGGTGACTCCCTCTCCGATCGCGCTGACCCGTCCGGCCGCCTCGTGACCGAGGAGGAAGGGGAAGTCGTCGCTGATCCCGCCCTCGCGGTAGTGGAAGTCGGTGTGGCAGACGCCGCAGGTCTCGATGTCGACCACGGCCTCGCCCGGGCCCGGGTCGGGGACGACGATGTCGACGAGCTCCACGGGAGCGCCCTTCGACCGGGCGATGACGCCGCGCACAGTGGTGGGCATGGGGGCTCCTTCGACGGGGGCGTGCAGGTCCGCTCCACAGTAACGACCGCGGGATGCGGGTGCGCCGGGTGGACGCGGGCGCTCCCGCCCTCTCCGGTGCCGGGCCGCCCGCCTCGCGGACCGCGACCCTGACAGTCGGTAGGGTGCGGGCCATGCGCACTCTGTACCCCGAGATCGAGCCCCACGACTCCGGCATGCTCGACGTCGGCGACGGCCACTCGCTCTACTGGGAGGTCTCGGGCAACCCCGAGGGCAAGCCCGTCGTGTTCCTGCACGGCGGCCCCGGAGCCGGCACCTCGCCCGCCCACCGCCGGCTGTTCGACCCCGAGAAGTACCGCATCGTGCTGTTCGACCAGCGGATGTGCGGCCGCTCCACCCCGCACGCCGGCGAGCCGGAGGCCGACCTCTCGACCAACACCACCTGGTACCTGGTCGCCGACATCGAGCGCCTCCGCGAGCACCTCGGCGTCGAGCGCTGGCTCGTGCTCGGCGGCTCCTGGGGCTCGACCCTCGCCCTCGCCTACGCCGAGACCCACCCCGAGCGGGTCAGCGAGATCGTCCTCCGCGGGATCTTCACCCTCCGCCGCGCCGAGCTCGAGTGGTTCTACGAGGGCGGCGCCGCCGCGGTCTACCCGGATCTCTGGGAGGGCTACACCTCCGTCGTCCCGGCCGGCGAGCGGGGCAGCCTCATCGAGGCGTACTACCGCCTGCTCCACGACGCGGACCCCGCCGTGCACGGCCCCGCCGGCGTCGCCTGGACCACCTGGGAGGCGTCGACCATCACCCTCCTGCAGAAGCAGGAGCTGATCGCGGACTGGTCCGATCCCGTCTTCGCGCTCGCCTTCGCCCGCATCGAGAACCACTTCTTCGTGCACAGGGGCTGGCTGGAGGAGGGGCAGCTGATCCGCGACGCCGGCGTCCTCCGCGACATCCCGGCCGTCATCGTGCAGGGCCGCTACGACATGTGCACCCCGGCCTTCACCGCCTGGGACCTGCACCGGGCCTGGCCCGAGGCCGACTTCCGGATGATCGCCGACGCGGGCCACGCCTTCGACGAGCCGGGGATCCTCGACGCGCTGATCGAGGCGACGGACCGCTTCGCGTCCTGACGGGCGGGGCGGTCCGCGCCTCGCGGCCGGGATGCCCGGGCGCCCGTGCCTGAGCGTCCCGCGCCCGGTGCCGTCGTGCCCCGGGAGCGGGTCTACCCTGATCAGATGCGCGCGGACGACGCCTCCGGGATGGAGGACTGGCCCACCGGCCGGCTGCTCTCCACCGCCTCCCGGATGGTCGAGCACGCCTGGCACGGCGCTCTCGCCGAGATCGGCCTCACCCACGCCGGCCTGATCGTGCTGCACCTCCTGCAGGCGGGTCCCGTCGCGCAGAAGGAGCTGGCCGCCGCGGCCCACGTCGAGGTGCAGACCATGTCGCGCACCATCGAGCGCCTCGAGCGCGAGGGCCACGTCTCGCGCACCACGGATCCGTCGGACCGCCGCCGGCAGCTCGTCGCGCTCACCGACGCGGGCGGCGAGGCCTGGCGCCGGGCGCACCGCCTCGAGGTCGACATGTTCCCGGGCTCGCTCGAGCACGGCCCCCTGCGCGAGGCGCTGCTCGAGATCATCCGCTCGGCCAGCGAGTCGCGCTGGGGTTGACCGCAAGCCCGAGCGGAGCCCGTCCGCGGAGCGCTAGCTTCGTCGGCATGACCTTCAACGACGACTCCCAGCTCAGCGGCGGCAAGGTCCGCCGTCGCGGCCGCACCACCGGCATCGCCGTCGGCGGGGGCGCGGTGGGCGTAGTCGTGCTCGCGCTGCTCTCGCAGCTGCTCGGCGTGAACCTCTCGGGCCTCGGCGAGGTGTTCGGCGGAGGCGGGTCCTCGCCGGAGGGCGTCACCTCCACCGCGGTGGCCTGCGACAGCGGCGCCGACGCGAACACGCAGGTCGACTGCCGCCTCGAGGGTGCGGCCGAGTCGCTCGACCGCTACTGGGGCGAGCAGACGCCGACCCTCGGAGTCGCCTACACGACCCCGACCGGCGTCGACCTGTTCGAGGACAGCACCACCACCGGCTGCGGGAGCGCGACCGCCGCGGTCGGCCCGTTCTACTGCCCGCCGGACCGGACGATCTACCTCGACACCGACTTCTTCGACGAGCTGCGCACCCGGTTCGACACCTCGGGCGGATCGCTCGCGCAGATGTACATCCTCGCCCACGAGTGGGGCCACCACATCCAGAACCTGACCGGCGCGATGGAGTCGGCGGACCGCTCCGGCACCGGTCCCGAGTCGGACTCGGTGCGCCTCGAGCTGCAGGCCGACTGCTTCGCCGGAGCCTGGGTGGGCGACGCCTCGACGGTGCCCGACGAGACCGGCACGCCCTACCTCAAGTCGGTGACGGCGCAGGAGTACCAGGACGCGCTCGGCGCCGCGGCCGCCGTCGGCGACGACCGCATCCAGGAGCAGGCCACCGGCACCGTCGATCCGGAGGGGTGGACGCACGGCTCGGCCGAGCAGCGCCAGCGCTGGTTCCAGGCCGGCTTCGAGGGCGACGCCACCAGCTGCGACACCTTCGCGGCCGCGCAGCTCTGACCGGACGCCGCTGAGGGCTCCTCGCCGCTGCCTGCGGACCCCCGCGGGTCAGGACACGGAGTCGGCCGGCTCCTCCATGTACCACTCGGTGAACGAGCGCGCCCGCCCGTCGGGGGCGAAGCGGATGACCCAGAGGTTCAGGTAGGTGCGGTCGCCCGGGTAGACGGTGCGCGCCTCCACCACGGCGGTCTCCTCCGTCAGCGCGACCAGGCCCCACGCGAACGTCGGGTCGGCGGGCTCCTCCTCCGCCAGCCACCACTCCACGATCGCGTCGCGCGGAGTGATCGCGTCGCGGTGCGGCGCCGTGAAGTACTCGGCGTCCTCGGTGAACAGTGCGGCCACGTCTGCCGCGTCGTCCGTGGCCCAGGCCTTCTCGTAGCCGGCGATCCAGCTCTCGATGTCGATCATCCGCCCATCCTCGTCCTGCCCGACGCGCGCGGGAAGGAGGAGGAGGGAACAAAGCGGCGGCCCGCGCTGTTGAGCCCCGAGCCGGTCGAAAGCAGAGCCGAGCGATACGATCCCGCCGACGACGGCCCGCCCGCCGCCGCGGTCCGGGTGCGCGTCCGCCGCCGACACGAAGGACAGCCGTGCCCGACTCCGACAGACGCTCCCTGACCCGCTCGCCGGACCCGCGCCTCATCACCGCCGTCCTCGCCTTCGCGGGGATGAGCGCCTCCTTCATGCAGACGCTGGTCGTCCCGATCCAGTCCGAGCTGCCGACGCTGCTCGGCGCCGACCGCACCGAGACCGCGTGGGTGATCACCGCGACGCTGCTGAGCGCCTGCATCCTCACCCCGGTCTCGGGCCGCCTCGGCGACCTCTACGGCAAGCGGCGGATGGCCGTGGCCGCGCTGGTCGTCCTCGTGATCGGCTCGATCGTGTGCGCCTTCGCGGGCGACGTGTGGACGCTGGTCGTGGGCCGGGCCCTCCAGGGCGCGGTGATGGGCGTCATCCCGCTCGGCATCTCGATCCTCCGCGACACCCTCCACCGCGACCGGCTCCCCGGCGCGATCGCCCTGGTCAGCGCGACCCTCGGCATCGGCGGCGCGCTCGGCCTGCCGCTCAGCGCCCTCATCGCGCAGAACACCGACTGGCACGTCCTGTTCTGGATGTCCGCGGGCCTCGGCGTCCTCGACATCGTCCTCGTCCTCCTGGTCGTGCCGGTGTCGACGCTGCGCTCGCCCGGCACCTTCGACGTGGTCGGCACGATCGGCCTCGCCCTCGGGCTGAGCGGCGTGCTGATCGCCGTCTCGCGCGGCAACGACTCCGGCTGGACGAGCCCCGCGATCCTCGGCTCCGGCCTCGGCGGCATCGCCGTCCTGCTCCTCTGGGGCTGGTACGAGCTGCGGCAGGAGAGCCCGCTCGTCGACCTCCGGGTGGCCGCCCGCCCCGCCGTGCTCTTCACCAACCTCGCCTCGGTGGCGGTCGGCTTCGCGTTCTTCGGCGCCCAGATCACGCTGCCGCAGCGCCTCGAGCTGCCGACCGCGTCGGGCGTCGGCTTCGGCCTGAGCCTGATCGTGGCGAGCCTCGTGCTCGCGCCCTCGGGCCTGGCGATGATGGCGACGTCCCCGCTCGCCGCCCGCCTCTCGGCGCAGTCCGGGCCGCGGCTCGTGCTGATCGCCGGCTCCGGGCTGATCGCGGTCTCGTACCTGCTGATCCTCCCGTTCGGCGGCGAGGTGTGGCAGATCCTGGTGATCAACGCCCTCATCGGGGTCGGCCTGGGCCTCGCCTACGCCGCGATGCCGACGCTCATCATGCACGCCGTCCCCGCCTCGGAGACCGCCGCCGCGAACGGGCTGAACTCGCTGATGCGCACCCTCGGCACGACGCTCTCCTCCGCCGTGACCGCGGGCGTGCTCGCGCAGCTGACCGTGTCGGTCGGCGACGTGCAGCTGCCGAGCTCGCAGGGCTTCGAGACCACGTTCGTGATCGGCGCGATCGGAGCGCTGGTCGCCGTCGCCCTCGGCCTGCTCATCCCGCGGGCGCCCCGCCCTGAGGCGCGACCCGCTCTGCCCTGACCGGCCCGCGCGTCGTCGGCCGCGAGTGCTCCTCGCTGAGGAGACCTGGTCGCGGCCGGCGACGCGCGTCCGCTACTCGTCCTCGAGAAGCATCCGCTCGATCTGCAGCTCGCGCAGCCGCGTCGAGGCCTGCAGGTTCTCGCGCGCGGCGAGCACCAGGCGGCACAGCAGCACCAGCAGGACGATCGCGAGCACCGCGACCGCCGTCACGACGACTCCGTACAGCGCGGTCAGGACTCCCCAGGTCTGGATCATCCCTCGACGCTACGGAGCCGCGCCCGACCTCGCGTCCCCCGCTCGGCGGAGAGCGCGGGGCGGGGCGGGCAGCCGGTGCAGGCGCGGTGGACGCGCAGAGCCCGGCCCGCGGCGGCTCAGCCCGCGAACGCCCCGCGGTACGCCCGCGCCGGGTGCGTCGCCGGCAGCTCGTCCGTCCCGAACAGCTTGCGGCGCAGCGTCCCCTCGGCGTACTCGGTCTGCGCGAGGCCCCGCTCCTGGAGCACCGGCATCACCCGGTCGACGAACTCCTCGTAGCTGCCGGGCAGGATCCAGTTGACGACGTTGATCCCGTCGATCCCCGCGTCGCGCCAGCCCGCCAGGTGGTCGGCGATCTGCTCGGGAGTGCCGACGACCCGTCCGCGCAGCTTCGCCGAGAGCCGGGCCAGGTCGCGGACGGTCGGCTCGCGGTCGGGGGAGGCGTCGCGGATCCACTGCAGGTGGCTCTGGCCGGCGTAGGTCTCGATCGCCGAGAGCGGCAGGTCGGGGTCGAGCTTCTCGCCCGTCGCCGGGTCGAAGCCGAGGTTCGAGTGCACGAGGAAGGCGTCGGAGGAGAGGTACTCGTCGATCTCGCGCTCGGCGCGGCGCGCCTCCTCCTCCGTGTCGCCGGTGATGAAGGAGAGCCCCAGGTAGAAGGAGGGCGCACCCGCTCCGCGACCGGCCGCCGCGGCGAGGGCCCGCGTGTCCTCGATCAGCTCGCGGGTCTTCTCCGGCGACCCCGAGAACACGAACTGCGCCTCCGCGTTCCGCGCGGCGAAGCGCCGGCCCGCGGGGGAGGAGCCGGCCTGGAAGAGCACGGGCGTGCGCTGGGGCGACGGAGCCGAGAGGTGCGGCCCCTGCACGCGGTAGCGCTTCCCGACGTGGTCGATGCGGTGGATGCGCGCCGGGTCGGCGAAGGAGCCGCTCTTGTCGCGCAGGAGCGCGCCGTCGTCCCACGAGCCCTCCCACAGCTTGTAGACCACGTCGAGGTACTCCTGCGCCCAGGCGTAGCGCTCGTCGTGCTCCTCGAGCCGGTCGTAGCCGAAGTTGCGGGCCGCGCCGTCGAGGGCGCTGGTGACGATGTTCCAGGCGATCCGCCCCTTCGAGAGGTGGTCGAGGGTCGAGACCTTCCGGGCGAAGTCGAACGGATGCGACTGCAGCACCGAGCTCGTGAACGCGAAGCCGAGGTGCTCGGTGCTCACCGCCAGGGCCGAGAGCAGCACGGACGGGTCGTTGCTGGGCAGCTGCAGCCCCTCGCGGGCGTTGACGTCCCAGTCGCCGTCCGCCGGACCGTAGAGCCCCGCCACGTCGGCGAAGAACATCGCGTCGAAGCGGCCGCGCTCCAGCGTCCGGGCGAGGTCGATCCAGAGCTGCACGTCGTCGAACTCGTGCTGCCGGGCGTCGGGGTGGCGCCAGAGGCCGTGCTGGATGTGGGAGGCGGTGTTCATGACGAACGCGCAGAAGCGCAGCGGGCGGGGCTCGGTGATCACGCTCCCAGGCTAGGCCGGGCGCCTCCCACCGGTCTCGAACGACTCCGCGCGTAGGGTGTCCGACTGTGGAATCCCGCATCCCCGAACCCGCGCACGCCGTCCCTCCGCTGACGGATGCCGTCGCCGAAGCGCTCGACGCCACCACCGTCGCCGAGATCCGCGCTCTGCGCGACGACTTCGCGCGCTTCATGCTCCAGTACAAGTTCGGGATGGACGAGATCGTCACGAAGGTGTCGATCCTGCAGGAGGAGTTCCGCGAGCTGCAGGAGTACAACCCGATCGAGCACGTCACGAGCCGGCTCAAGTCGGCCGACAGCCTGATCGAGAAGATCGAGCGCAAGGGCTGCGAGACGACCTTCGAGGGCATCGCCGACGCGATCACCGACATCGCCGGCGTGCGGATCACCTGCAGCTTCGTCTCGGACGTCTACCGCGTCTTCGACCTGCTCACCTCGCAGTCCGACGTGACGGTGCTCGAGGTGAAGGACTACATCGCCGAGCCGAAGGAGAACGGCTACAAGAGCCTGCACGCGATCGTCGAGGTGCCCGTGTTCCTCTCCGGCGGATCCGTCGACGTCTGCGTCGAGGTGCAGTTCCGGACCATCGCGATGGACTTCTGGGCGAGCCTGGAGCACAAGATCTACTACAAGTACGACCGCCAGGTCCCGCAGGAGCTCCTCGACGGCCTCGCCGACGCGGCCCGCACCGCCGCCACCCTCGACGCCGACATGGAGCGCCTCCACCGCCAGGTCCGCGGCCCGCTGCCCGGGGCGCGCACCTACGACGTCTGACGCGCCGCCCCACGCCCCCGATCGGGCGCCCCGACTCCGGCCGATCGAGCAGCCCGCGCAGCGGGCGTCTCGAGATCCCCCTACGGAGTCAGCAGCGGCAGCAGCGCCAGCAGCAGCACCGCGGAGCCGTTCAGCGTCGCGTGCGAGACGATCGCCGCTCCGAGCCGCCCGGTGATCGTCGCGATCCAGCCGTGCGCGAGTCCCGCGGTGACCGTCGTCACGCCGAGCGTCACGATCGTCGCCGCGTTCACCATCTGGTGCCCGTGCAGCAGGGCGAAGACCGCCGTGGACGCCAGGATGCTGAACATCATCGCCCAGACGCGGCGGCCGCGGGTGGGCGGCGCCGACTCCGCGGAGCCCCGGAGCATCCGGTTCCGCACCGCGCGCATCACGACGCCGCGGCAGAGGACCTCCTCGACCAGCGGCGCGACGACGACGGGGATGAGGACCGAGCTCAGCACGAACCACAGCGGATCGGGGTCGATGTCGAGGTTCCCCTGCGCGTCCTGGAGGAGCGGAGCGAACGCGGCGAGCACGAACAGGATCACGACGCGCACCGCGATGCCGAGCCCGATCCCGATGGGCACGTCGATCCAGCGGAACCGCAGCCCGAAGTCGGCCGCCATCGTGCCCAGCCCGCGCAGCCGAGACGCCGCGAACGGGACGATCAGCGCGACGAGGTAGCTCGCGAGCGCCCCCGCGAAGGCGAGTCCGGCGGAGTAGGGGAGCACGCCGAACCCGAACAGCAGGATGAGCACGGCCAGCGGCAGGACGATCCCGACGATCGTGAGCACGGCGGTCGGCAGGCCCCAGCGGACCCGAGGATCGGGCAGGTAGAGGAGGGAGGAGTAGGGCGCGTGGACCGAGGGGAGGGGCTCGGCCGGCCACGACGTCGTCGCAGCGGAGTCGGGCGCGAGCGTCGCGGGATCGGGCGGCGGGAAGGCGTCGGGTTGCATGGCCGGGCCAGCCTACGCAGACCGCCTGGACGGGATCCGGGCTGCCGTCACTGCTCGGCGCGGTCCGGATCGGCAGGACGGGCGCACGTAGCGGATCGCGGCGGCGGGGACCTCCGGGTACGAAGAAACCCCCGCCATGTAGAAGCTAGGCGAGGGTTCCAGTGGCTCCGACGGGCGTCGATCCCGTGACCTCACGATTTTCAGTCGTGCGCTCTACCAACTGAGCTACAGAGCCGTTGCGACGTGATGTCGCTGGAGAGGTGATCTCCTGAAAAAGGCCCTTCCTCTCGGAAGGGCCTCTTTGCGACCCTGACGGGACTTGAACCCGCGACCTCCGCCGTGACAGGGCGGCACGCTAACCAACTGCGCTACAGGGCCTCGTTGCGAAGACAAGCATACTGCCTTCGAGGCTGTTCTATTTTCACGCCCCGACCCTCTCGAGCCGGTGCACTTTCCGGTGGTGCTGGTACTTCTGGTGGTGCTGGTAGTACCGACCCATCCGTGACCCCAACGGGATTCGAACCCGTGCTGCCGCCGTGAAAGGGCGGTGTCCTAGGCCACTAAACGATGGGGCCGGAGACTCGCGGGGCGACCCTGCGGCCGACCCCCCATGACTACCGACACGCAAGCATAGGGGGCTGCGGCGCAGGATGCAAAATCGACGGTTCCGCAGGCGGCGTGCACCCCGTCCGGGGTTGACCCGGGTCTAGGAGATCGGGCAGGGCCGCGGTTAGGGTGGGGCGGAATCGCTCTTCCCCCCACCCGCGCGCCGGAGCCGCACCGCCGCGGAGGGAGGGCCCCCTATCCCCGAGGTCCCATGCCCCACTCCCTGCGCCGTCCGCGTCCCGCCCGCCTCCCCGGCGCGCCGCGACTCGGGCGACTCCGAGGTGCTGCCCTGGCCTCCGCCGTCGTCGCGCTCGTCGCCGGCCTGCTCGTCGCCACTCCCGCCCAGGCGGTCGAGTACCCGTCGTGGGCCGACGTCGAGGCGGCGAAGGGCGACACCGCCGCCGCCGCCGCTCAGGTCGACCGGATCACGTCCCTGATCGGCGACCTCCAGAGCGAGGTCGCCTCCGCCCAGCAGCTCGCGCAGCAGCGCGGCGACGAGCACTTCGCCGCTCAGCAGGCGTTCGACGAGGCCTCGGACCAGTCGAAGAAGCTCGAGGACCGGGCCGCCGCCAGCGCCGAGGAGGCCGACAAGGCCTCGCAGCAGGCGGGCCTGCTCGCCGCGCAGCTCTACCGCAGCACCGGCACCGACCTGTCCGTCAACATATTCCTCGACCAGAAGGCCGGCCAGGCCGACCAGCTGCTGTCGAAGATCGGGAGCATGACCAAGCTGGTCGAGCGCTCCTCCGCGATCTACGAGCAGGCCAGCACCGCCCGCAACACCGCGTCCTCCCTCGCCGACCAGGCCGAGGTCGCGCAGGCGGAGCGCGAGCGCCTCCGCGTCGCCGCCGAGCAGAAGCTGGCCGAGGCGACCGCCGCCCAGGAGGCGTCCGAGGCCGCGCTCGCCGAGCAGCAGGAGCAGAGCGTCGTGCTCGAGCAGCAGCTCGCCGCGCTCCGCGACACCGAGTCGAAGACCGTGGCCGAGTACGAGGCCGGCGTCGCCGCCCGCGAGGCCGAGCGCCTCCGGAAGCTCGCCGAGGAGGAGGCCGCCCGTCAGGCCGCCGCCCAGGCCGAGGCCGCGCGCCGCGAGGCCGCTCGGGCCGCAGCCGCATCCAGCGGCGGCAGCGGTGGCGGTGGCGGTGGCGGGTACGTCGCCCCCTCGGGCGGCGGCGGCTCCAGCGCCGTCAGCGACTCCGGCTGGGTCCGCCCTGCCGGAGGCCGCATCACCGGCACCTTCGGCCCGCGCGACAGCATCTCGACCGGCGGAGGATCCTCCGGCTCGTACCACCGCGGCACCGACCTCGCGGGCGGCTGCGGCATCCCGATCTTCGCGGCGCACAGCGGCACCGTCTCCTACGCGGGCCCCAACGGCACCTACGGCAACTGGGTTCTGATCGACCACGGCAGCGGCATCAGCACCGGCTACGCCCACATCATGTCCGGCGGGATCTACGTCCGCGTCGGCCAGCAGGTCCAGGCGGGCGAGCAGATCGCCGCCGTCGGCTCGACCGGCGCCTCCACCGGCTGCCACCTGCACTTCGAGACCCGCGTCAACGGCTCCGCCGTCGACGCCCAACCTTTCATGGCCCAACGAGGAGTCACCCTTGGCTGACGCACAGACGACCGCACGCACCTTCACCCCGGCACCCCGGGAGCGCGCCTGGAAGGGCCGCCTCCCGCTCGTCATCTCCGCCGCCTTCGCGGTCACGGCGGTCACCGCGTCCCTCGGCATCACCCCGGCCCTCGCCGACGACGCGAAGTACCCCACGTGGGACGACGTGCAGAACGCCAAGAAGGACGAGGCGAGCAAGCAGGCCGAGATCGACTCGATCACGGGCCTCATCGCGAGCCTGCAGACCGCGGTCGACGAGAAGTCGATCACCGCGATGAAGAAGGCCGAGGCCTGGCGCCAGGCCAAGGAGGCGCTCGACGCCGCTGCGAAGGCCGTCGCCGACCTCGAGGAGAAGGCGACCACCGCCTCCGCCAAGGCCCAGACCTCGAAGATGCGCGCCGGCCTGCTGGCCGCGCACCTCTCTCGCGCCGCCGGCGGCGACCTCTCCGCCAGCCTCGTGGCCAAGGGCAAGGACGCGGGCGACCTGCTCTACCAGCTCGGCGCGATGTCGCAGCTCTCGGAGCAGTCGCAGAAGGTCTACGCCGACGCCCTCGCCGACAAGCAGAACGCGGAGTCGCTCGGCGACCAGGCCGACCGCGCCGTCACCGAGCACCAGGCGCTCTCGGACGAGGCCGACGCCGCCCGCAAGGACGCCGACGCCGCCGCCGAGTCGGCCCGCGCGTCGCTCTCGGCGCAGGAGGAGAAGTCGCAGGAGCTGGTCGCCCAGCTCGCGCTGCTGAAGGACTCCTCGGTCGAGGCCGAGACCCAGTACCTCGCGGGCGAGCAGAAGCGCCAGGCCGACGAGGCCGCCGCTCAGGCGCAGGCCGAGGCGGAGGCCGCCGCTCAGGCGCAGTCCACCGCCCGCTCCGCCCAGCAGCAGTCCTCGGCACAGGCCGACACCGCCGCCCCGTCGCGTCAGACCGCGTCCCTCCCGCAGCCCGCCGCGCCGCAGCCCGCGCAGCAGCAGCCCGCTCCTGCTCCCGCCCAGCCCGCTGCTCAGCCGGTCGCCCAGCCGGCGGCTCAGCCGCTCCCGCAGCCGGTGACCGCTCCGGTCCTGGTGCCGACCAGCGGCGCCGTCGAGAACGCGATCTCGTACGCGATGGCTCAGCTCGGCGAGGAGTACGTCCTCGGCGGCATGGGCCCGGACCAGTGGGACTGCTCGGGCCTCACCAAGGCCTCGTACGCGTCCTCGGGCATCTACATCGGCACCCACTCGGCGACGAACCAGTACAACACCATGGCCGGCGCCGGCAAGCTCGTCCCCTACAGCCAGCGCCAGCGCGGCGACCTGATCTTCTGGGGTGGCGGCGGGGACTACTACCACGTGGCCATCTACCTCGGGAACAACCAGATCATTGAGGCCGCCGACTACGGCAAGCCCGTGCGCATCTGGAACACCTGGGGCACGCCCGCCGGCATGGTCGGCCGCCCGGCCGCCTGAGCCGCGGCCGCACAGCACAACGAGAGAACCCCCTCCTGTCGAGACGACGGGAGGGGGTTCCTTCGTTGATGCGAGGGGTCAGTGACCCTCTTCGGCCAGCTTCTTGATGCCGTCCTGGACGATCTGCTCCGCCTCGGCGGCGTCGCCCCACGCGTCGACCTTGACCCACTTGCCGGGCTCGAGGTCCTTGTAGCGCTCGAAGAAGTGCTTGATCTCGTTCTTCGTCTGCTCCGGGACGTCGCCGATGTCCTGGATGTGCTGCCAGCGCGGGTCCTTCGCGGGGACCACGATCACCTTCGCGTCGGAGCCGGCCTCGTCGCTCATGTTGAGCACGCCGACCGGGCGGACGGAGACGCCCACGCCCGGGAAGACGGGGTACTCGAGCAGCACCAGCGCGTCGACGGGGTCGCCGTCGAGGCCGAGGGTGTTCTCGAAGTACCCGTAGTCCGTCGGGTAGACGAAGGAGGTGAAGAGCACGCGGTCGAGGTAGACGCGACCGGTCTCGTGGTCGACCTCGTACTTGTTGCGGCTCCCCTTGGGGATCTCGACGACGACGTCGTATGCGGCCATGCTCTCTCCTTGAGTCGGTGGCGCCGTGAGCGGCGCATCGGCGGACGGATCGGCCTCCGGAACGCTCGCGCGGGTGCGCGCGCGGGAGGGGCGGATCGCTGGCATTACGTTACTTGATGTGCCCGATCGCCCCCGCCTGACCCCCGCCGTCGCCGATCTGCGGCGGGCGGTGCGCGAGAGCCTCGACGGGCTCGACCCCGGAGCGCTCGTGCTGGTCGCGCTGAGCGGGGGAGCGGACTCGCTCGCGCTCGCGGCGGCGGTCGGCTTCGAGGCCCCGCGGGGCGGGAGGCGGGCCGGCGCGGTGATCGTCGACCACGGGCTGCAGGAGGCGTCGGCGGAGGTCGCGCGGCGGGTCGCGGAGCAGGCGCACGGGCTGGGGCTCGCGCCGGTGCTGCGCGAGGTGGTGACGGTGTCCGCCGAGGGCGGTCCGGAGGCGGCCGCCCGCAGCGCGCGCTACCGCGCCTTCGACGACGCGCTGACCGCGACGGGCGCCGCCGCGATCCTCCTGGGCCACACCCTCGACGACCAGGCCGAGACGGTGCTGCTGGGCCTGGCACGAGGAGCCGGTGCGGCCTCGCTGCACGGGATGGCGCCGGTGAGCGGGCCGCTGAGGCGGCCGCTCCTGGGCCTGCGGCGCGAGACGACCCGCCTCGCCTGCGCCGACCAGGGGCTCGTGCCGTGGGACGACCCGCACAACGACGACCCCCGCTACTCGCGGGTCCGGGTGCGGAACCGCGTGCTGCCCGTGCTGGAGGACGAGCTCGGGCCGGGAGTGGCGCAGGCCCTGGCGCGCACGGCCGAGCAGCTGCGGGAGGACGGGGACGCGCTCGACGCGCTCGCCCTCGACTGGGCGCTCGAGCTGGTGGGCCAGGACGAGGCGGGGCACGTCACGGTCGACGCGCGCGGGCTCGCCGCGGACCCGCCGGCGCTGCGGCAGCGGATCATCCGCCTGGTCGTGGCGAACGAGTTCGGAGTCGCGCTCTCGCGCTCGCAGACGCTGGCGGTCGCCGCGCTGGTCACCGACTGGCACGGCCAGAAGGGCGTCGACCTCCCCGGCGTCCTCGCCACCCGCCGCGGCACCACCCTCGTCTTCGCACCCGCGGCCCCCTGACCCCGTCCCCGCGACGCCGGTCCCCGCGAGACGCCCGGCCCCTCCCCGCGAGACGCCGCTCCGGCACGCGACTCGCCGACGGAGGTGTACGAGAGCGGAGTCTCGCGGAGGGGAGACGGGGGCCGGGCACCCGTAGAGTGGCCGGGTGGAAGCAGCCGACATCGCCGACGACATCACCGAGGTCCTCTACACCGAGGCCGAGATCCACGAGCGGATCCGCGACCTGGCCCGCGCCATCGAGCGCGACTACGCGGGCGAGAACCTGCTCATCGTCGGGGTGCTGCGCGGCGCCGTGATGGTGATGGCCGATCTGGCCCGCGAGCTCAAGCTCGACATCGTCATGGACTGGATGGCCGTCTCGTCCTACGGGAGCGGCACCAAGTCCTCCGGCGTCGTGCGGATCCTGAAGGACCTCGACTCCGACATCACGAACCGCAAGGTGCTGATCGTCGAGGACATCATCGACTCCGGCCTCACGCTCTCGTGGCTGCAGGGCAACCTCCGCAGCCGAGGCGCCGAGTCCGTCGAGATCTGCGCGCTGTTCCGCAAGCCCGCGGCCGCCAAGGTCGAGGTCGACGTGGCCTACGTCGGCTTCGACATCCCGAACGAGTTCGTGATCGGCTACGGGCTCGACTACGCCGAGCGCTACCGCAACCTCCGCGATGTCGCCGTCCTCGCCCCGCACGTCTACGAGTAGCCCCGCGGACACCGCGCAGGAGAGCCTCGAGCGGCTCTTCGCGGTGCCGCTGCTGGGCTACCACATGAGCTACCCGACCTCGCTGCGGGCCGACCTCGAGTTCAACTACTGGTGGCTCGCGCACGCGATCGACGCGGCCGTCGACGCCTTCGCGCGCACGGGCGACGAGGCGCACCTGGAGCGGGCCCGGCGGATCCACCGCGCGATCCGCCTCCGCAACGGCGGGCGCCTGGTCAACGGCTACTTCGACGACATGATGTGGCTCGGCGGCGCGCTCGCCCGCCTCGGGGAGGCCTCCGGCGACCCGCGGTTCCTCGACCGGGCCGACCGCCTCTGGCGCTTCGCCGTCGCGAAGGGCTGGAACCTCCGGCACGGGGCGAGCCTCGCCTGGCGCCGCCGGCAGCTGGACTACAAGAACGCGCCCGCGAACGGCCCGTTCGCGATCCTCGGCGCGCGCCTGGAGCGGCTGCGGCCCGACGGCCGGGAGGAGCTCTCGCGCGCCGCCCTCGACTGGATGCACGTGCGCCTCCGCGACGACGACACCGGCTTCGTCGCAGACGGCATCGGCCGCGAGGGAGGTTCCGCGCGCGACGACTGGGCCTTCAGCTACAACCACGCCGTGTACATCGGCGCGGCGCTCGCCCTGCACCGCCTGCGGCCCGACCCCCGCCTGGTCGCCCACGCCTCCCGGACCGCCGAGGACCTGATCGACCGGCTCGCCCCCGACGGCGTCTTCGTCGACCAGGGATCGGGGGACGGCGCCCTGTTCGGCGGCATCGCCTACCGGCACCTCGTCGACCTCGCCACGACGAGCGGAGTCGCGCCCGCGGTGGCCGCCCGCCTCCGCCGCTTCGTCGCCGGCAGCGTCGCCGCGCTGCAGAGCTCGAGCGTCCGTCGCGGCGTGCTGCTGGCCGGGCCCCGCTGGGACGCGCCTCCGTCGCTGCCCGCCACGCTCTCGGCCG
This sequence comes from Rathayibacter sp. RFBD1, assembly GCF_002932915.1. Lineage (NCBI taxonomy): Bacteria > Bacillati > Actinomycetota > Actinomycetes > Micrococcales > Microbacteriaceae > Rathayibacter > Rathayibacter sp. RFBD1. The sequence goes on along the minus strand of NZ_PSWQ01000002.1, from coordinate 224,628 downwards.
AGATCGGCGCCGTGCTCGCGCTGGAGGCGTCAGCGCGACTGGACCGGTCGCCGGTGCCGTCAGACTGACGGGGTGAAGGCACCCGAGAAGCGCACCGTCGCCGTCGTGATCAACCCGAGCAAGTTCGACGACGTCGGCGCCGCGGAGGACCTGGTCGCGACGATCGCGCGCCGCCACGGCTGGAACGAGCCGCTCTGGTTCGAGACCAGCCCGGGCGACTCCGGTGCCGCCGCGGCCCGCGCCGCACTCGAGGCGGGCCCGGACCTGGTCTGCTCGATGGGAGGCGACGGCACCGTCCGCGCCGTCGCCACGGTGCTGCGGGGGACCGGCGTCCCCTACGGCCTGCTGCCCAGCGGCACGGGCAACCTCCTCGCGCGGAACCTCGGGATCCCGCTCGGCTCGCTGCCCGAGGCGGTCGAGATCGCCCTGCTCGGGCAGGACCGCGCCATCGACGTGGGCACGGCCGCGTTCGACGACGGCGAGGAGCGGGTGTTCATGGTGATGGGCGGGGTGGGCCTGGACGCCGAGATCATGGACAAGACGGACGAGGAGCTGAAGAAGCGGGTGGGCTGGGGCGCCTACTTCGCGGCGGGGGCGCCGGCGATGTTCAAGGCCGGATTCGAGGTGACCCTGACGATCGACGGCGCTGAGGAGCCTCCGCAGCGCTGCTTCATGGTGCTGGCCTGCAACTGCAGCTCCGTGGTCGCGAACATCGAGCTGGCCGCCGGAGCCGTGCTCGACGACGGCGACCTGGAGCTGGTGCTGCTGCGTCGGCGCTTCGGCCTCGCGCTGGACGTGGCGACCGGCAACCGCAACGGGCTCGCCTCGCTCCGGCAGTGGCCCGGCCGCGAGTTCTCGTTCGAGCTGGACCAGCCGGTGCTCGCCGAGCTGGACGGCGATCCGGTCGGCCGCACCCGCTCCGGGCGCTTCGGCGTGGATCCGGGCGCCCTGCTCGTGCGCCTGCCGGTGCCGACGCCCCGGAGCCCGGGACTGACTCCGCACGACTCGGTGATCGTCGACACGTCCGCCATCTCGACGCTGCTCCCGGAGCCGCCCTCCTCCTGACGCTTGCGCGCTCTTCTTTACGGTTGTAAGTTATCTGACGGACGTAAAGAAGGCGCTCCTTGCGCCGGGAAGAAGGACCCCGTGACCGATCCGCGGCTCACCCGCTCGCGCGAGCTCCTGCTCACCGCGATCACGACGGCCCTCGACCGCCCGGGCGACGACCAGCCCTCCATCACGGAGCTCTGCGGCGCCGCGGGCGTCAGCCGCCCCACGTTCTACCAGCACTTCGGCGATGTGCCGTCCCTGATCGAGGCCGCCGCGGTGGAGCGGATGCACGCGCTGTTCGGCGACGTCGCTCCCGGCACCGCCCCCGCCGACTGGGAGGGCGCGGTCCCCCGCATCGTCCGCGGGCTCCTCGAGGGCCTGCTCGTGCACGCCGACTTCTACCGCCGCGTGCTGAGCGGAGGCACGGCCCGCGCCGTGCAGGAGTCGGTCGTCGCGTTCCTCGCGCAGCGGCTCCTCGCCTTCTCGCCCCTCGCCGAGCGCGGATCGGGCGGCGGCGACCACGCACGCGTCGAGCGCTTCGCCGTCCTCCTCGCCGCCGGCACCACCTGGCTTGTCGTCGGCTGGCTCCTCGACGGCGACGCCCGCCGTCCCGCGGCCTCGGCCTCCGCCGACATCGCCGAGCTCCTCGTCACCGGAGTCGCCTCGCCGCGGCTCGCCGCCCTGCACTCCACGAAGTAGAAGGACCATGACCACCTCCCCGCTCCGCCGCGCCCTGCGCGCCGTGAACCCGCGCCTCGTCGTCGTCTTCGCCGCGATCGCGCTCATTCCGCTGATCTACGCGGGACTGCTGACCTCGGCCAACCTCGATCCCACGCACCACCTCGACACGGTGCCCGCCGCGATCGTCAACGAGGACACCGGCGCGACCGCCTCGGACGGCTCCGCGCTCGCCCTCGGCGACGACCTGACCGAGCAGCTCACCACCGACACGTCCGGCTCGGACTTCGCCTGGACGGCGACCGGTGCCGACGAGGCGTCCCGCGAGCTCGCCTCCGGCGACGTCCTCGCCGTGCTGACGGTGCCGGCCGGCTTCTCGGCCGACGTCGCCTCTGTCGGCGGCGACGACCCCGCCGCGGCCGTGCAGGCGAAGCTGTCGATCGAGACGAACGACGCGGCCAACCTGATCGTCGGCAACATCGCCTCCACCATCGGCACCACCGTGACGAAGACGCTGGAGGAGAAGGTCGGCGCGACCTACCTCGAGAACGTCTACCTCGGCTTCACCGACGTGCACTCCAGCCTCGAGCAGGCCGCCGACGGCGCCGCTCAGCTGGCGGACGGCGCCGGGACCGCCGCGTCCGGCTCCTCCGAGCTGGTCGTCGGGCTCGCGCAGCTGCAGGACGGCACCGCGCAGCTGGCGACCGGCGCCGACTCCCTCCGCTCGGGCGCGGGGAGCGCGGCCTCCGGAGCGTCCGACCTCTCGTCGGGACTCCAGCGGATCGCGAGCGGGACCGGGCAGCTGCCCGACCAGGCGGCGGCGCTCGACACGGGAGCCCGCACGGTCGCCGACGGCGCCCAGCAGCTCGACGGCGGAGCGGCGTCGCTCGCCTCGGGCGCCGCCGACCTCGCCGCGGGGACGTCGACCCTGAAGGACGGCGCGGCCTCGGCGGCGTCCGGCGCCGAGGCGCTGGCCACCGGGTCCGCCTCCCTCTCCGACGGAGCGGGGAAGGCCCTCGCAGGAGCCCAGCAGCTCGCGACCGGCGCGGGAGCGCTCGCGACCGCCACTCCGCAACTCGCCACCGGGGCCTCCGGCGTCGACTCCGGCCTCGCCTCCCTGCTCTCGCGGTACGACTCGCTGTCCGATGCCCAGCGTGTGGCCGAGCTGACCGCCCTCGAGCAGGGTGCGGCCGCTCTCGCGGGCGGAGCCGCCTCGGCGGACGCGGGCGCGCAGACGCTCGCCTCCGGTGCGACCGCGCTCGTCGGCGACGACGGCAGCGGACTGACGGCGCTCGCCGCCGGTGCCGCCACGGTCTCGGGCGGAGCCTCCGACCTCGCGACCGGCACCGCCGCTCTGTCCACCGGGGCGACCTCCGCCGCCGACGGCGCCCAGAAGCTGCAGACCGGTGCGCAGGCCCTCGCCCAGGGAGCTGCGACCCTCGACGGCGGAGCCGCGCAGGTCGCCGGCGGAGTGGACACCCTCTCCGGCGCGGTCGGCCCGCTCACCAGCGGCATCGCCTCCGCGGCCGCCGGCGCCTCCGACCTCGCCTCCGGGACGGCCGCCCTCGCGACGGGCGCCTCGGACCTCGCGGACGGCGCCGAGACCGCCGCGACCGGCTCGGCCGACGCGGCCACCGGTTCGCGGGACCTCGCCGACGGGATCGACTCGCTCGCCTCCGGATCGCGCACCCTCGACACGAAACTCTCGGACGGCGCGGACGACGTGCCCACCTACACCGGCGAGCAGGCTCAGGAGCTCAGCACCGTCGCGGCCGCCCCGGTCGGGATCGACGCCGAGCGGATGAACCGCGTGCCGTCCTACGGCTACGGCCTCGCCCCCTACTTCATGGCGCTCGCGCTCTGGGTCGGCGCGCTCGCCTTCTACCTGATGAGCGCCCCGCTCAGCTCCCGCCTCCTCGCCGCGCGCCGTCCCGCCTGGGTCATCGCGCTGCGCAGCTACCTGCCCGGCGCGCTGATGGCGGTCGCCCAGGGCGTCCTGGCCGCGCTCGTCATCCGCTTCGGAGTGGGCGTCGAGGCGTCGAACCTGCCCGGGCTGATCGGGATCGCCGTGCTCACGAGCCTCACCTTCGTGGCGATCAACCAGGCGCTGATCGCGCTGCTGGACGCCCCGGGCCGGTTCCTGGCGCTGCTGATGATCGTGCTGCAGCTGTCCTCGGCCGGAGGCACCTACCCGGTCGAGACCGCTCCCGCCTTCTTCCAGGCGATCCACGGCGTGCTGCCGCTGACCTGGACGGTGGAGGCGTTCCGCTCGCTGATCGCCGGCGGCAGCATCGGAGTCGCGCACGCGGTCCTGGTGCTCGTGCTCTGGCTGGTCGGGGCGCTCGCCGTGACCGTGCTGGCCGCCGCCCGCCGCCGCCGCGGCCTCGTGCCCGCCCTCCGCGACCCGGAGCCCCTCCTCGAGTCGGCCTGACCCGGGCCGGGCGGGCCCGATCCGTCCGCGCCTGCTGCCCCTCGTCGCGGCACGCCCCGCCCGGACACCTTCGCCCCCTCCGAGACCGCAGTAGTCGTCGCTGTCGAGCTCGAGTGCGACAACTCCTGCGCTCTCGCGGCGCGCCCCGCTCGAACACCTTCGCCTCCTTCCCGAGACCGCAGTAGTCGTCGCTGTCGAGCTCGAGTGCGACAACTCCTGCGCTCTCGCGGCGCGTCCTGCTCGGACACCTTCGCCTCCTTCCCGAGACCGCAGTAGTCGTCGCTGTCGAGCTCGAGTGCGACAACTCCTGCGCTCTCGCGGCCCGTCCTGCCCGTGAGACATCCGCCTCCACCCGCAAGGCAGAGGACGCGGACCGGGGAACGCGTGCCAGCGTTTCCCGGCAGTCCGACGCACCCCGCTCCGCGGAACGCACCATCTCGCGAAGCCGACCGCGCGCGGGGATGCGGCCCGCCGCATCCCCGCCGGACGGTGCCGACGCGTGCCAGCGTTTCCCGGCAGTCCGACGCACCCCGCTCTGCGGAACGCACCATCTCGTGGAGCCGACCGCGCGCGGGGATGCGGCCCGCCGCATCCCCGCCGGACAACACAGCCCGCGGCTGTTCGGCCCACGGCGAACGCGTGGGCGGCGCTCAGAGTGCGGGAGGTAGCCTGGCAGCCACAATCTCCTCGTCAGAAAGGCGCCGGGTGTCGCACCCGCAACAAGCATGAACGTGAAGCGCATCTTCCGGGGTCCCATCCTCTACGTCGTCCTGGCGATCGTCGCGGTGTGGATCGGCTCCTCGCTGATCACCATGTCCGGCTTCCGGCCGGTCACGACGCAGGAGGGTCTCGACCTCCTGAAGGACGGCAAGGTCGACTCGGCGAAGATCGTGGACGGCGAGCAGCGCGTCGATCTCACGCTCAAGCAGGCCGACGGAGACAACGGCACGCAGGTGCAGTTCTACTACGTGGCCCCTCGCGGCGCGGAGGTCGTCGACGCGGTGTCCGCGGCCGATCTCGGCAGCACCGGCTACAACGATGAGGTCCCGCAGACCAACTGGTTCCTCTCGGCTCTCGGCTTCCTGCTCCCCATCCTGCTGATCGGCGCATTCTTCTGGCTGATGCTCTCGGGCATGCAGGGCGGCGGCAACCGCGTCATGCAGTTCGGCAAGTCGAAGGCGAAGCTCGTCTCGAAGGAGTCGCCCAAGGTCACGTTCGGCGATGTCGCCGGCGCCGACGAGGCGATCGAGGAGCTGCACGAGATCAAGGAGTTCCTCAAGGAGCCCGCGAAGTTCCAGGCCGTCGGCGCCCGCATCCCGAAGGGCGTCCTGCTCTACGGCCCTCCCGGCACCGGCAAGACCCTGCTGGCGCGCGCGGTCGCGGGCGAGGCGGGCGTCCCCTTCTACTCCATCTCCGGATCGGACTTCGTCGAGATGTTCGTCGGCGTCGGCGCGAGCCGTGTCCGCGACCTGTTCCAGCAGGCGAAGGAGAACTCGCCGGCCATCATCTTCGTCGACGAGATCGACGCCGTCGGCCGCCACCGCGGCGCCGGGATGGGCGGCGGTCACGACGAGCGCGAGCAGACCCTCAACCAGCTGCTGGTCGAGATGGACGGCTTCGACGTCAAGACGAACGTCATCCTGATCGCGGCGACGAACCGCCCCGACATCCTCGACCCCGCACTGCTGCGTCCGGGCCGCTTCGACCGCCAGATCGGCGTCGACGCCCCCGACCTGCTCGGCCGCAAGCGGATCCTCGAGGTCCACGGCCGCGGCAAGCCGCTCGCCGGCGGAGTCGACCTCGAGGTCGTCGCCCGCAAGACCCCGGGCTTCACCGGCGCCGACCTGGCCAACGTCCTCAACGAGGCCGCACTGCTCACCGCCCGCTCCAACGCGCAGCTGATCGACAACCGCGCGCTCGACGAGGCCATCGACCGCGTCATCGCGGGGCCGCAGCGCCGCACGCGGGTCATGCGCGACAAGGAGAAGCTGATCACCGCCTACCACGAGGGCGGACACGCTCTGGCGGCGGCGGCGATGCGCCACACCGACCCCGTGACCAAGGTCACGATCCTTCCGCGCGGTCGCGCCCTCGGCTACACGATGGTGCTCCCGCTGGAGGACAAGTACTCCACGACCCGCAACGAGCTCCTCGACCAGCTCACGTACGCGATGGGCGGCCGCGTCGCGGAGGAGATCGTCTTCCACGACCCCACCACCGGAGCGTCGAACGACATCGAGAAGGCGACCTCCATCGCCCGCAAGATGGTCACCGACTACGGCATGTCCGCGAACGTCGGAGCGGTCAAGCTCGGCCAGTCGTCGGGCGAGATGTTCCTCGGCCGCGACATGGGCCACCAGCGCGACTACTCCGAGCAGATCGCCGAGACGGTCGACGCCGAGACGCGCCAGCTCATCGAGCAGGCGCACGACGAGGCGTGGCAGGTCATCAACGACAACCGCGACATCCTCGACCGCCTCGCGATGGAGCTGCTCGAGAAGGAGACGCTCGACCACGACCAGCTGGCCGAGATCTTCAAGGACGTCCGCCGCATCGACGAGCGCCCGCAGTGGCTCTCGAGCGACAAGCGCCCCCTGTCCGACCTGCCGCCCATCGCGGTCCCGGTCGCCAAGGCGCCGATCGACTCGGGTGCGACCGACGGGGGAGTCTCCTCCGCTGGTGCCGACGAGGTCGCGCCGAAGCGCCCGCCGCTGATCAACCCGCGCCCCGCGACGGCGTAGCGCGCGCGTGCCCGTCGACAAGGCGCGCATCGAGGCGGCCGTCGCCGAGATCCTCGCGGCCATCGGGGACGACCCGGGCCGCGAGGGACTCCTCGATACGCCGCGGCGGTTCGCCGAGGCGTACGAGGAGTTCTTCGGCGGGTTCGACGACGACGCCGCGGCCCAGCTGACCGAGACGTTCGCGGTGGTGGAGGGCGGCCAGGAGTCGCCGCTCGACCAGACGGTGATCGTGCGCGACCTCGCCTTCCGCTCCGTCTGCGAGCATCACCTCCTGCCGTTCCTCGGCGTCGCGCACATCGCCTACCGGCCGCGCGAGCGGGTCGTCGGCCTCGGCCGGCTGCCGCGCGTGGTCGAGACGGTCGCGTCGCGACCGCAGATTCAGGAGCGGATGACCGAGCAGATCGCCGACGCGCTCGAGCAGGGCCTCGCTCCCGAGGGAGTGCTCGTCGTGGTCGACGCCGAGCACGGCTGCGTGCGGATGCGCGGGCCGCGCCAGACCGCGAGCTCGACCGTGACGGTCGCCGCCCGCGGCTCCCTCGCCGACCCGGCCGCCCGCGCCGAGATCGTCGCGCTGATCGGCGCCGCGCGGGGGGAGTGACGTGGCCACCACCGTCGCCGACCTCACGCCGACCGGCCGCGCCGCGCTCCTCGGGATCCTCAACGTCACTCCGGACTCGTTCAGCGACGGCGGACGCTGGCTGTCCGTCGACGACGCCGTCCGCCACGGCCTCGACCTGACCCGGCCCGCCGGGGACGGACCCGCCGCGTTCGGCGCGGACCTGGTCGACGTCGGCGGCGAGAGCACCCGCCCCGGTGCGGCGCGCGTCGACTCCGCCGCCGAGCAGGGCCGCGTGCTGCCCGTCGTCCGCGCCCTCGCCGCGGAGGGGGTGCGCGTCAGCATCGACACGATGAGCGCCGCCACAGCGGAGGCCGCTCTGGACGCGGGCGCCGTCGTCGTCAACGACGTCTCCGGCGGCCTCGCCGATCCGCGGATGCTCCCGCTCGTCGCCGAGCGCGGCGCCGTCTACATCGCGATGCACTGGCGCGGGCACAGCGCGGGCATGACCGCTCTCGCGTCCTACGGCGACGTGGTGGCGGACGTCCGCGGCGAGCTCGAGCGCCGCGTCGACGCCGCCCGTGAGGCCGGGATCCGGGACGACCGCCTCCTGCTCGACCCCGGCCTCGGCTTCGCGAAGGTCGGCGCGCACGACTGGGCGCTGCTGGCCGGGCTCGACGCGATCGTCTCGCTGGGCTTCCCGGTCCTGGTCGGCCACTCGCGCAAGCGGTTCCTCGCTCCGTTCGCCCCCGCCGGCGCCCCGGCCGCCGAGCGCGACGAGGTCTCCGCCATGCTGAGCCTCGTCGCCGCTGGGCACGGCGCCTGGGGCGTCCGGGTCCACGACGTCCGCTCGTCCGCCCGCGCCCTGGCCCTCGCCGCCCGACTCCAGGAGGAGACCCCGTGACCGCGATCGACCCCGCCGCCCTGGCCGTGCGCGACTCCATCACCCTCACCGGGCTGCGCGTGCGCGCGCACCACGGCGTCTTCGACTTCGAGCGCGAGAACGGCCAGGACTTCGTGATCGACGCGACGGTCTGGCTCGACACCGCGCCGGCGGCCGAGGGCGACGCGCTGGCCGAGACGGTGCACTACGGCGAGCTCGCGATCGCCCTGGCCGACGCGGTGACCCGCGACCCGGTCGACCTCATCGAGACCCTGGCCGAGCGCCTCGCCCGGGTGGCCCTGGGCTTCGCCGCCGCCGACGTCGTCCGCATCACCGTCCACAAGCCGGACGCGCCGATCCCGCTGCCGTTCGAGGACGTGGCCGTGCAGATCACGAGGACCCGCTCGTGAGGCCGCGGCAGGAGCGCGTCCGCCCGGTGCGCCACGTCGTGCTCGCGCTCGGCAGCAACCTCGGCGACCGCCTGGCGCACCTCGAGGAGGCGCTGCGGTCCCTCGCCACGACGCCGGGCCTGCGCATCGAGGCGGTGTCCAAGGTCGTCGAGTCGCCCGCGTGGAAGCCCGAGGGCGTCGACGCGGACGCGCCCGGGTACCTCAACGCGGTCGTGACCGGCTCGACCGTCCTCGAGCCCGACGACCTGCTCGCGGCGACGGCGGCGATCGAATCGGCCGGCGGCCGGATCCGCGGCGAGGGCGAGGAGCGCTGGGGCGACCGGACCCTCGACATCGACGTGATCGCGGTCGGCGGCGTGCTCCGCGACGACGCGCACCTGACCCTCCCGCACCCGCGGGCCGCCGAGCGGGCGTTCGTGCTCGAGCCGTGGCTCGACGCCGAGCCGGCGGCGGTCCTTCCCGGAGCCGGACCCGTGGCCGAGCTGCGCGCACGGGCGACCGACCGCGTGACCGACCACCCGGCCGGGTTGACCTGGCCGGGGCGCGACTCCGCCCGCGGCACCACCGCCGACCCCGAGAGCAGGACCCCGTGAGGCGCACCCGCATCAGCACCCTGCTCGGACTCGGCCTCGCCGGGGCCGTCGCGGGGTTCCTCCTCGACCTCGCGATCGCCGCCGCCGGCCGCCCCGTGCTCATCCCGCCGCTGACGGTTCCGCTGACCCTGATCGTGGTCGCGGCCCTCGTGCTCGGCTTCGCCGTCCCGATCCACCGCGCCACGAAGGGCACGCTGCGCCGGCCCATCGATCCGTTCCGGGCGATGCGCGTCGTGGTGCTGGCGAAGGCGTCCAGCCACGTCGGTGCTCTGCTGCTCGGAGCCTCCGGCGGCATCCTGGTGTACCTGCTGAGCCGTGCGATCCCTTCGCTAGGCTCCGTGTGGCAGGACGTCGCGACCATCGTGGGTGCGCTCGTCCTGCTGGTGGCCGGCCTGGTCGCCGAGCACCTGTGCACCATCCCGCCGAGCGACGACGACGACACCGCCGTCGGCGAGGTGAACCACGCCTGACGCCGACGCCCGGACCGCCGCGGGCAGTGAGGACGACGCCATGCCCGCCGAGCCCGAGGACGCGTCGCCGACGACCCGCCGCGACGCGAGGGGACGCCGGCGGGACCGCCTCGACATCACGGGGGAGTGGCGCCGCGTCTCGCCCCGGTACGTCGCGGTCGAGATCGTGTCGGCCGTCGTGTCGAGCGTGCTGCTGCTCGCCGTGCCCGTGGTGCTGATGCTGATCGGCCTGCCGTGGGGCTGGATCCCGCTGGCCGCCGCGGCCGCCCTCGCGGTGACCCTCCTGATCGTGGCCCCGCGCCGTGCGCGCGCCTACGGCTACCTCCTGCGCCAGGACGACCTCCTCTTCCGCCGCGGCATCATGTTCCAGCGCTTCGTGTCGGTGCCGTACGGGCGGATGCAGCTCATCGACGTCAACCGCGGGCCGCTCGCCCGGGCGCTCGGCCTCGCCGACCTCCGCTTCGTCACCGCCGCCGCGGCGACCGGCGTCAGCATCCCGGGCCTGGCCGAGCAGGACGCGGAGGAGCTCCGCGACCGCCTGGTCGAGCTCGCCGAGTCGCGCCGGGCCGGCCTGTGACCGAGCTCCGCGCCGTCGAGACGGACCTGGCCGACGGGGAGTGGCACCGCCTCCATCCCGCGACCCCGGTCCTCAAGGGCGGGATCGGCCTGCTGGTCGTCCTCGGCATCGTGATCACGAACCTCCGCGAGCGCCTGGTCGAGCTGTTCCTGCCCGGGCCGGAGGGGTTCGAGAGCGGCGATCCGGTCGACGAGCTGCTGCGCCGCGGCCTCGTCGGCTGGGCGCTGCTGGCGGTCGCGGTGGGCCTGGCGGTCGCCGTCTTCGCGTTCTGGCTGTCCTGGCGGATGCACACCTTCCGCATCACCGACGAGGTCGTCGAGGTGCGCTCCGGCGTGCTCTTCCGGACCAACCGGCGGGCGCGGCTGGACCGCATCCAGGGCATCGCGGTGCAGCGTCCGCTGTTCGCGCGGCTGTTCGGGGCCGCGAAGCTCGAGGTGAGCGTGGCCGGGCAGGACGCGAACGTCCAGCTGTCGTACCTCGGGTCGCGCTTGGTTGACGCCCTGCGCCGCGACATCCTGCGGCTCGCGTCCGGGGTGCGCGAGCGGGAGGCGGCGGTCGACGGTGCGGCTCCGGCGGGCGGGTTCCTGGCGCGCCGGCTGGAGGAGTTCGGTGAGCCTCAGGACGAGACGCCGCCCGAGTCGGTCGTCTCGATCCCGCCGGGCCGACTCCTCGGCTCGCTCGTCTTCAGCGGCTTCACGCTGTTCCTGGCCGCCTCGGTCGTCGCCGTGGTGTTCGTCGCCGTCTACGGCTCGCCCTACGTGCTCTTCGCGATCCTGCCGGGCCTGATCGGCTCGGGCAGCTACTACGTCCGCCAGTTCGTGCGCTCGCTCCGGTACTCGATCGCCGCGACGCCCGACGGCGTGCGGGTCGGCTACGGCGTGCTCTCGACCAGCAGCGACACGATCCCGCCCGGCCGGATCCACGCCGTCGAGATCACTCAGCCGCTGCTCTGGCGCCCCTTCGGCTGGTGGCAGGTGCGGATCGACCGCGCCGGCCACGCGGCCTCCCGCGGGGCGAACGGCGAGCCGAACACCACGATCCTGCCCGTCGGCGACCTCGCCGCGGTCGAGCGCGTCCTCGCCCTCCTGCTGCCCGGACCGGCTGAGGGAGCGGAGTCGACTCCCGTCGGAGACGCACTCCGGCACCGCGACGCGGCCGGCTTCACCCGGGCGCCGCGCTCGGCGGTGTGGCTCCGCCCCTTCTCGTTCCGGAGGACCGGGTACCGGCTGACGGACGAGGTCGCGATCCTGCGCAGCGGAGCGGTCTGGCGGCGGGTCGCCGTGGTGCCCCTGGCGCGGATGCAGAGCGTCGGGGTCCAGCAGGGACCGCTCCAGCGCCTGCTCGGGCTGGCCTCGGCGCGCGTGCACACGGTGGCCGGCCCCGTCACTCCGCTCGTGCCGGTGATGAGCGCAGCCGACGGACTCGCCTTCTTCGAGAGCCTCGCTACGGCCGGAGTGCGGGCCGCCGACCGCGACGCGAGCCACCAGTGGGGGCGGCGGGCGGCCGCACCCGCCCCGCCCGACTGGCCCGCTCCGGAGGGGGAACCGCATGCCTGAGAACCGCCGCGACGGACGCCTGGGCGTCGGCGTGATCGGTGCCGGACGCGTGGGCCCGGTGCTCGGTGCCGCGCTCGCCGGGGCCGGCCACGCCGTGATCGGGATCGCCACCACCAGCGAGAGCGGCCGCGAGCGCGCCGACGCGCTGCTCCCCGGAGTCCCCGTGCTCGCGATCCCCGAGCTCGTCGAGCGCAGCGAGCTGGTGATCGTCGCCGTCCCCGGGAGCGAGATCGCCGCCCTGGTCGCGGGGCTCGCCGCGACCGGAGCGTGGCAGCCCGGCCAGCTGGTGCTGCACACGGCACCCGAGCACGGCTACGGGGTGCTCGCTCCGGCGCTCGCCTCCGGGGTCATCCCCCTGGCAGTCCACCCGGCGATGGCCTTCAGCGGCACCAGCCTCGACCTGGCGCGCCTCGCCGAGACCTACTTCGCCGTGTCGGCACCGGGCCCGGTGCTGCCGATCGCGCAGGCGCTGGTGGTCGAGATGGGCGGGGAGCCGGTCACCGTGGCGGAGTCGGACCGCGCCGCCTACGCGGAGGCGGTCTCGACCGCCACGACCTTCTCGACCGCGATCGTCGACCAGGCGGCGGGACTGCTGGCAGGCATCGGCGTCGAGAAGCCGGGCTTCTTCCTCTCCAGCCTCGTCCGCTCCTCCGTCGACGACGCCCTGCGCCGCGCGGCGGGCTGACGCGCGGTGCCGCTCGTGACGCCGCTCCCCGGGTGGGACGCCGCTCGGGAGGCGGTGCCTCGCGGAGGAGCACGGCGTCCCGGTGCCGAGGGCCCCGGCGGCCGCGGGACCGCCGGTAGCATCGTCGGGTGATCAGCACCCTCCACCGCATCGGCGACCTCCGCGAGCGGCTGCAGGAGGCGCGGCGGGCCGGTCGGCGCATCGCGCTCGTGCCGACGATGGGCGCCCTGCACGCCGGGCACCTCGCCCTCGTCGAGCGGGCTCGCGAGCTGGCCGACGTCGTCGTCGTGTCGGTGTTCGTGAATCCGCTGCAGTTCGGTCCGACCGAGGACCTGGACCGCTACCCGCGCGACCTCGAGGGCGACACCGCCCTGCTCGACGCGGCCGGGGCCGACCTCCTCTTCGCTCCGGGAGTCGCCGAGATGTACCCCGACGGGCCGTCCTCGACGCGGGTCGTCGCGGGCGAGGTCGGCGGCCTCTACGAGGGGCGCGCGCGGCCGGGCCACTTCGACGGGATGCTCACCGTCGTCGCCAAGCTCCTGAGCATCGCCCAGCCGGACGTCGCGGTCTTCGGGCAGAAGGACGCGCAGCAGCTGTTCCTCGTGCGCCGCATGGTCCGCGACCTCGACCTGCCCGTGGACATCGACGGCGTCGGCATCGTGCGGGAGGAGGACGGGCTCGCCCGCTCCAGCCGCAACCGCTACCTCGACGAGGAGCAGCGCCGCGCGGGCCTCGTGCTGCCGCGCCTCCTCGCGGCCGCCGCGGAAGCCGCGGACCGCGGTGCCGCCGCGGCGATCGAGGCCGCCGAGGCCGTCGCGCACGCCGAGCCGCTCGTTAAGCTGGACTACCTCGTCGTCGTGGATCCCGCGACGCTCCTCCCGGTCGACGCCGACCACCGCGGCCCGGCACTCGTGCTCGTCGCCGCGATCGTCGGCACCACCCGCCTCCTCGACAACGCCCCGATCCTGCTCGCCTGATCGCGGCCGTCCGCCCCCAACCGAAAGCACCGCGACCCCTCATGGCCGACACCCCCGACGTCCCCGAGTCCACGACTCCCGCCTCCGAGCAGGCCGACTCCGAGCAGGCCGACTCCGAGCAGGCCGCCGCCGAGCGGGCCGCGCAGCAGGAGGCCTCCGAGCAGAAGGCCGTCCGCCTCGCCAAGCGCGAGCGCCTGCTCGAGCTCGCAGGCGACGACCTCGGCGCCGGCGCCTACCCCGTCGCGGTCGGAGTCACCGACACCATCGCGGCCGTCCGGGCGCGCCACGAGGGCATCGAGCCGGACGTGAAGACCGGCGAGCGCGTCGGCCTCGCGGGCCGCGTGGTGTTCCAGCGCAACACGGGCAAGCTCTGCTTCGCGACCCTGCAGGCCGGCGACGGCGAGCGGATCCAGGCCATGGTCTCGCTCGGCGACGTGGGCGAGGAGTCGCTCGCGGCGTGGAAGGAGCTCGTCGACCTGGGCGACCACCTCTTCGTCGAGGGCGAGGTCGTCTCGAGCAAGCGCGGCGAGCTGAGCGTGTGGGTGTCGGAGTGGACGGTCGCCGCGAAGGCGATCCTGCCGCTGCCGAACCTGCACAACGAGCTCGGCGACGAGACCCGGATGCGCCAGCGCTACCTCGACCTGATCGTGCGCCCCCAGGCCCGCGAGACGGTCGTCACCCGCGCCCGCGTGAACGCCTCCCTCCGCGACACCTTCGCCTCGCACGAGTTCCTCGAGGTCGAGACCCCGATGCTGCAGGTGATGCACGGCGGCGCCTCCGCCCGCCCCTTCGCCACGCACTCGAACGCGTTCGACACCGAGCTGTACCTGCGCATCGCGCCCGAGCTCTACCTCAAGCGCGCCGTCGTCGGCGGCATCGACCGGGTCTTCGAGATCAACCGCAACTTCCGCAACGAGGGCGCCGACTCCACGCACTCGCCCGAGTTCGCGATGCTCGAGGCCTACCAGGCGTACGGCGACTACAACTCGATCGCCGACCTCACCCAGGAGCTGATCCAGAACGCGGCGCAGGCCGTCGCGGGCTCGCACGTGGTCACCTGGGCCGACGGCACCGAGTTCGACCTCGGCGGCCGGTGGGACCGCATCTCGATGTACGAGAGCCTGTCGCTCGCGGCCGGAATCGCGATCACGCCGGAGACGGAGCTCGCCGAGCTCGAGACCCTCGCCGCGCGCGAGGGCGTCGAGGTGCACGTCCCCACGCACGGCAAGTACGTCGAGGAGCTGTGGGAGCACTTCGTGAAGGGCGGCCTGACGCGTCCGACCTTCGTGATGGACTTCCCCGTCGACACCTCGCCGCTCGTGCGCGCGCACCGCAGCATCCCGGGCGTCGTCGAGAAGTGGGACCTCTACGTCCGCGGCTTCGAGCTGGCCACCGGCTACTCCGAGCTGATCGACCCCGTCGTGCAGCGCGAGCGCTTCGTCGAGCAGGCCCGCCAGGCCGCCGCGGGCGACGACGAGGCGATGCGCCTGGACGAGGACTTCCTCCGCGCCCTCGAGCACGGCATGCCCCCCACCGGCGGCATGGGCATGGGCATCGACCGCCTCCTGATGGCGATCACCGGCCTCGGGATCCGCGAGACGATCCTGTTCCCGCTCGTCAAGTAGGGTCGCAGGAGCCGAGGGGGAGACATGGTCAGGGCATCGAGCATCGTCGCGGCCGTCGCGGCGGGCGTCCTCACGATCGCGCAGTTCGGAGTGGGGACCGCGGTCGCCGCGAGCGTCCTCACCTCCTCCGGCGACGTCGGCACCGCGCTGGCCGACCGGCGGGCGGCCGAGGCGTTCACGCCCGACCCCACGATCGCCGGCTTCGCGGAGCGGACCGCCATGTCCGACCGCGGCCGCGCCCTCTACTACGCGTCGAGCCCGTCGGTCGAGCCGACCGCCGGCTTCAACGACCTCTGCGGCTACGGCGCCTCCGACGACATCGTCCTCGGCTGCTACACCGGCACCAGCATCTACATCTCGGACGTCGCCAATCCCGACCTCGACGGGATCCGCGACGTGACGGCGGCCCACGAGATGCTGCACGCCGCGTGGGTGCGGCTCGACGCGGAGGAGCAGGCCGAGCTGGGCGACGAGCTCGAGGCCGCGTACGAGACCCTCCCGCAGGACGGCACGATCGCCGAGCGCCTCGAGCTGTACCGCACCGGCGGCCTCGGCGAGCGCGTCAACGAGCTGCACTCGATCCTGGGGACCGAGGTGGCCGACCTGCCGCCGGCGCTCGAGGCGCACTACGCCGAGTTCTTCGACGACCGCTCGGTCGTCGTGGGCCTGAACGCCCGCTACGAGGCGGTCTTCACCGATCTCGAGAACCGCATCGAGGACCTGGTCTCCCGGATCGAGACGATGTACGCCGACCTCACGGCGCGGGTCGACGCGAACAACGCCGAGTACGACGCGCTCAACGTCGAGATCGACGACTTCAACTCGCGCGCCGACAGCGGCGACTTCGGATCGACGGCCGAGTTCGAGACGGAGCGCGCCGATCTGCTCGCCCGCAGCCAGGCCGTCGACGCCACCCGGGCCGCCATCGACGCGGACATCGCCGTGTACGACGGCCTGCGCTCGGAGCTGGAGGGCCTCAACTCCGACGCCGCGGCGCTGAACAAGTCGGTCGAGAGCCAGTAGCGCCCAGCGCCCGCGAAGGCCGCTGGGCGCACGGGCCTCCGGGCTCACGGCTCCCGCGCCGGTGCCGCGGGTAGGATCGCCGCATGGACTGGGAGCTGTGGAACCAGGGGCTGTGGGCCCTCGTGCCGACGATCACGGTCGGAGCCATCTTCTGGTTCGTGATGCGCGCCCTCATCCGCTCGGACCGCAACGAGCGCCGTGCGTACGACCGCATCGAGGCCCGCGAGCGCGAGCGCCGCGGCCTGCCTCCCCGCGACGCCTCCTGACCACCGCCGCCTCGCGAGTGCCTCCCGCGCCCGCTGATCGGCTCCGCACGACGAACGAGGAGGCGCGGTGCCCGCACCCGACTGGGCCGTGATCCTCCCGATCGCGGCCGTCGTCGTCGAGCTCGTGGTCCGCGTGATCGCCGTGATCGTCGTGCCGCGGAACCGCCGTCCGACCACCGGTCTCGCCTGGCTGATGGCGATCTTCCTGATCCCGTACGTCGGCATCCTGCTGTTCCTCTTCATCGGGAGCTACCGGCTGCCGCGCAAGCGCCGCCGGAAGCAGCAGGAGATCAACCGGTTCATCCTGGAGTCGACCGACGGCATCGACCGCGTCGCCCGGGAGCACCCGTGGCCGCAGTGGCTGGAGTCGGTGGTCACCCTCAACCGCAACCTCGGCGCGATGCCGCTGGTCGGCGGGAACGACGCGCGCCTCCAGGGCGACTACGAGCAGACCATCCGCGCGATGGCCGCCGAGATCGACCGCGCCCGCCGGTACGTGCACTGCGAGTTCTACATCCTCGCCGCCGACTCGACCACCGCGCCCTTCTTCGACGCGCTCGACCGCGCGGTGGCGCGCGGGGTGCGGGTGCGGATCCTCCTCGACCACATCGCGTCGATCCGCGTGCCCGGCTACTACAGCGGCACCCACCGCCGGCTGCGCGCCCTCGAGCGGGCGGGCGCCTCGTGGTCGTACATGCTCCCCGTACGGCCGTGGCGCGGGCAGTACCAGCGGCCGGACCTGCGCAACCACCGCAAGCTGCTGATCGTCGACGGCAACGCGGCCTTCATGGGCTCGCAGAACGTCGTCGACTCCAGCTACAACAAGCGCGGCAACATCCGCCGCGGCCTGCACTGGCACGACCTGATGGTGCGCCTCGAGGGGCCGGTGGTGCAGGGCATCAACGCCATCTTCATCACCGACTGGTACAGCGAGACCGACGAGCTGCTCCTGCGGGAGTCGGAGCCGATGGAGGCGCTGCAGCAGCGCGACACGATCGACTGCCAGGTGGTGCCGAGCGGGCCGGGGTTCGAGGGCGAGAACAACCTGCGGCTGTTCCTGACGCTGCTCTACTCGGCGCAGAAGTCGATCATCATCACCAGCCCGTACTTCGTGCCCGACGAGGCGATGCTCTACGCGATCACGACGGCGACCCGGCGGGGCGTGCACGTGGAGCTCTTCGTCTCCGAGATCGGCGACCAGGCCGTGGTCTACCACGCCCAGCGCTCGTACTACGAGACGCTGCTGACCGCGGGCGTGCGCATCTGGATGTACCGCAAGCCGACCATCCTGCACGCGAAGCACTTCACGATCGACGACGACGTCGCCGTGATCGGCTCGAGCAACATGGACATGCGCTCCTTCACGCTCAACCTCGAGGTCTCGCTCATGGTGCGCGGCTCGGAGTTCGTCGAGGACCTGCGCCAGGTGCAGCAGGACTACCGCGAGCACTCCCGCGAGCTGACCCTCCGCGAGTGGCGGCAGCAGCCACTCCGCTCGACCCTGCTCGACAACCTGGCGCGGCTCACCTCGGCGCTGCAGTAGCGCGGCTCCCGTCCGCCCGCCTGCGGAGGATGCGCGGCCCCGACTCGTCGCGCAAGTCCCTGTGCGGGCCGCCGCGCCCCGCGTAGCGTCGGAGCGTCCTCAGCACCATCCGGTTCCGCCTGCCCGGCGCCGGGTTCGAGAAGGGAACGGACATGACGGCATCCCGTACGACGCGCATCCTCATCCTCGGCGGCGGCTACGTCGGCCTGTACACGGCCTGGGGCCTCGAGAAGAGGCGGGGGGACGCGCCGATCGACGTCACCGTCGTCGAGCCGAACCCCTACATGACCTACCAGCCGCTGCTGCCCGAGGTCGCCGGCGGGCACGTCCAGCCGCGCCACGTCACGGTGCCGCTGGTCTCCGCGCTCAAGCGCACCCGCGTGATCCGCGGCGCGATCACCGGCGTGAGCCTCGCCGAGCGCAGCGCCACCGTCGCCGCGATGGACGGCTCCACCCGCACGATCGAGTTCGACCAGGTCGTCTTCGCGCTCGGAGCCGTCACCCGCACCTTCCCCACGCCGGGCCTCGCCGAGCACGGCATCGGCTTCAAGACGGTGGAGGAGGCGGCGCACCTGCGCGACCGCGTCATCGAGAACATCGCGAAGGCGGCGCTCACCACCGATCCCGCCGAGCGCCGGCGCCTGCTCACCTTCGTCTTCGTCGGCGGCGGCTACACCGGCGTCGAGGCGCTGAGCGAGCTGCTCGACCTCAGCCGCAAGACCCTCGCCGCACAGCCCTCCCTCTCGATGGGCGACGTGACCTGGCACCTCGTCGAGGCGCTGGACCGGGTCGCTCCCGAGGTCGGTCCCGAGCTCTCGAAGTGGACGCTCGACCACCTCCGCTCGCGCGGCGTGCACGTGCACCTGAAGACGACGATGCCCTCCTGCGAGGACGGCGTCGTGGAGCTCTCCTCGGGCGAGCGCATCCCGACGGCCACGATCGTGTGGACCGCCGGCGTGAAGCCGAACCCGATCCTCGACGCGACCGACGCGCCCCGCGGGCCGAAGGGCCACGTCATGGCGGATGCGCGCCTGCGGGTCATCCGCGAGGACGGCGAGCCGGTGGGCGGCGCCTGGGCGGCCGGCGACGGCGCGCAGGTGCCGGACCTCACCAGTGAGAAGCAGCCCGCGTACTACCCGCCGAACGCGCAGAACGCGGTCCGGCAGGCCAAGCTCCTGGCGCGCAACATCATCGCCGACCTCACCGGAGGCACCGTGGAGGAGTACCGCCACGCCTCCGTCGGGACCGTCGCCGAGTACGGCATCGGCAAGGGCGCGGGCCTGATCAAGGGCGTGAAGCTGCGCGGCCTCCCCGCCTGGCTCGCCCACCGCGCCTACCACGGAGCGGCGATGCCGACCCTGGACCGCAAGTGGCGGATCATCACGGGCTGGCTCGTCGACGCCGTCACTCCGCGCGACCTCTCGCCGATGAGCGCGCTGCAGGATCCGCGCCGCGCCTTCCGCGAGACGGCCGAGGCCACCGATCGCGAGGCCGCGGCGAAGGCCGCCGCGAAGAAGGAGTCGGACGCGTCCTGACGCACCGGTGGGAACGCGGGAGTCGCGGTGGTCGAGCGGGATCATCGCGACTTCCGCGCTCCCGCGTCGTGGGCCCCGCCTCGGAGCGCCTCGCCCTGACGGTCTCGGCTCAGGCCCGGCGGCGCGGCTTGAGGCGCACGGTCGGCAGCACGGGCGCGGAGAGCGCGCGTCCGCCGTACCCGTCGACGGTGCCGAACGGTCCAGCGGGATCCGCCCCGGCGATCACGTCGGACTGCCAGCGCTCGCGGGCGGCCGCTACGTCGTCGTGGCTGCGGCCGACGAAGTTCCACCACATCACCAGCTCCTCGGCGAACGGCTCGCCGCCGAGCAGCACCACGCGGGCGCCCGCGTCCCCGGCCGTCAGCACCAGGTGCGAGCGGCCGGGCGCCAGGTAGGCGAGGTCCGTGCGAGGGACGTCCGCGCCCTCGACCGCCACGGGGCCGGCGTCGACGAGCACGCCGTACTCCCACGACTCCTCGACCGGCAGCTCGACCCGGGCACCCGGCTCGAGGTCGATCTGGGCGGCGACCAGCGGAGTGAAGGTGCTCGCGGGCACCGACGCGCCCAGCATCCCTCCGACGAAGACGCGCACCAGCGCGCCGGGCAGATCCACGGGAACGCCTCGGTGGTGCTCGAAGAACGGATCGACGAGCCGCGCCTCCTCGGGCAGGGCGACCCAGAGCTGCACACCGTGCAGGACGGGCGCGCCCCCGGTCGAGACCTCCGAGTGCGAGATGCCGCGTCCGGCCGTCATCAGGTTGAGCTCGCCCGGGCGCACGACGGCGAGGCTGCCGACGCTGTCGCGGTGCTCGATCTCGCCCTCGAAGAGCCAGCTCACGGTCTGCAGGCCGGTGTGCGGGTGCGGCGGGACGTCCATCCCGGCCTCCTCGCCGAGCCGCACCGGGCCGTAGTGGTCGGCGAAGCACCATGCGCCGATCGTCGAGCGCGAGCGCTGGGGGAGGGTGCGGCGCACCTCGATCGCGCGCGGACCGCCGAGCGGGACGAGTCGCGCCTCCAGGATCTCGACCGCGCCGGACTCGCGAGGGACCGGCTCCGCGGCGACGGGGAGCTCGTCGGGATGCTCCTCCAGGTTGCTCATGCGGGAAGTGTATGCCTTCGCATGGACCGGTGGACGGGACCGCCGCCCGCACCCCTCCGGATCGCGTGCACGCCCAGGGCGAACAGGCCTGCTCACCGGGGGGAGCGCTGGTTACAGTCGACGTATCGGAGCCCACCCCTGCGGGTTCTGTAGGGAGTGACAGCATGTTCGAGAGATTCACCGATCGCGCGCGGCGCGTCGTCGTCCTGGCCCAGGAAGAGGCCAAGATGCTCAATCACAACTACATCGGCACGGAGCACATCCTGCTCGGCCTGATCCACGAGGGCGAGGGAGTGGCCGCCAAGGCGCTCGAGTCCCTCGGGATCTCGCTCGACGCTGTGCGCGAGCAGGTGCAGGACATCATCGGCCAGGGGCAGCAGCAGCCGACCGGCCACATCCCCTTCACGCCTCGGGCGAAGAAGGTCCTCGAGCTGTCCCTGCGCGAAGCGCTGCAGCTCGGCCACAACTACATCGGGACCGAGCACATCCTGCTCGGCCTCATCCGCGAGGGCGAGGGCGTCGCCGCTCAGGTGCTGGTCAAGCTCGGTGCCGACCTGAACCGCGTGCGCCAGCAGGTCATCCAGCTGCTCTCCGGCTACCAGGGCAAGGAGCAGGTCGCCGTGGGCGGTGAGCAGCAGCAGCCTCAGGGGGGATCGCAGATCCTCGACCAGTTCGGACGCAACCTCACCCAGGCGGCGCGCGACAACAAGCTCGACCCGGTCATCGGGCGCGAGAAGGAGATCGAGCGGGTCATGCAGATCCTCTCCCGCCGCTCCAAGAACAACCCCGTCCTGATCGGCGAGCCCGGCGTCGGCAAGACCGCCGTCGTCGAGGGCCTCGCCCAGGCGATCGTGCGCGGCGACGTGCCCGAGACGCTGAAGGACAAGCAGCTCTACACGCTCGACCTCGGCTCGCTCATCGCCGGATCCCGCTACCGCGGTGACTTCGAGGAGCGCCTCAAGAAGGTCACGAAGGAGATCCGCACCCGCGGCGACATCATCACCTTCATCGACGAGATCCACACCCTCGTCGGCGCAGGGGCCGCTGAGGGCGCGATCGACGCCGCCTCGATCCTCAAGCCGCTGCTCGCCCGCGGCGAGCTGCAGACCATCGGCGCGACCACGCTCGACGAGTACCGCAAGCACTTCGAGAAGGACGCCGCTCTCGAGCGCCGCTTCCAGCCGATCCAGGTGGCGGAGCCGTCGCTGCCCCACACGATCAACATCCTCAAGGGCCTGCGCGACCGCTACGAGGCGCACCACAAGGTGTCCATCACCGACGGCGCGATCGTCTCGGCGGCCAACCTGGCCGACCGCTACATCAGCGACCGCTTCCTCCCCGACAAGGCGATCGACCTGATCGACGAGGCCGGAGCACGCCTGCGCCTCTCGATCCTCTCGGCGCCGCCGGAGCTGCGCGACTTCGACGACCGCATCGCCGTGGTCCGCTCCGCCAAGGAGGCCGCGATCGAGGACCAGGACTTCGAGAAGGCCGCGTCGCTCCGCGACGAGGAGAAGCAGCTGCTCGGTGAGCGCCTGCGCCTCGAGAAGCAGTGGAAGTCGGGCGACGTCAAGGCCACCGGCGTGGTCGACGAGGGCCTGATCGCCGAGGTCCTCGCCCAGGCGACGGGCATCCCGGTCTTCAAGCTCACGGAGGAGGAGTCCTCGCGGCTCGTCTTCATGGAGAAGGCCCTGCACCAGCGCGTCATCGGCCAGGAGGAGGCCATCGCGGCACTCTCGCGGACGATCCGCCGCACCCGCGCGGGCCTCAAGGACCCCAAGCGCCCCTCGGGCTCGTTCATCTTCGCCGGCCCCACGGGCGTCGGGAAGACCGAGCTGGCCAAGGCGCTCGCCGAGTTCCTCTTCGACGACGAGAACGCGATGATCTCGCTCGACATGTCGGAGTACGGCGAGAAGCACACCGTCTCGCGGCTGTTCGGCGCCCCTCCCGGGTTCGTCGGCTTCGAGGAGGGCGGCCAGCTCACCGAGAAGGTGCGCCGCAAGCCGTTCAGCGTGGTCCTCTTCGACGAGATCGAGAAGGCGCACCCGGACATCTTCAACTCGCTCCTCCAGATCCTGGAGGAGGGTCGACTGACCGACGGCCAGGGCCGTGTCGTCGACTTCAAGAACACCGTCATCATCATGACCACCAACCTCGGTGCTCGTGACATCGCCGGTGGTCCCGTCGGGTTCCAGATCGAGGGCGACAACGCCACCGGTTACGACCGCATGCGCGGCAAGGTCAACGAGGAGCTCAAGAAGCACTTCAAGCCCGAGTTCCTCAACCGCGTGGACGACGTCATCGTCTTCCCGCAGCTGTCGAAGCCCGAGCTGCTCCAGATCGTCGACCTCTTCATCAAGCGCCTGGGCGACCGCCTGCTCGACCGCGACATGACGGTGGAGCTGACGCAGCCGGCCAAGGAGCGCCTGATCGAGGTCGGGTTCGACCCGGCCCTCGGTGCGCGCCCCCTGCGCCGCGCGATCCAGCGCGAGATCGAGGACCAGCTGTCCGAGCGGATCCTGCACGGCGAGCTCGGCGCCGGAGACCACATCCACGTGGACTTCGCCGACAACAAGTTCGTCTTCACCACGACCCCGCGTCTGATCTCGATCAGCGCCGGCGCGTCCACCGGAGCAGCCACGGCCGGCCCGGCGACGCCCGACCTGATGTCGTAGCAGGCTGCCGAACGACCCCGTGCCCGTCCCCTCTCGCGAGGGGGCGGGCACGTCGTCGTCCGGGGGTGCGCGCCTGCTCGCAGGATCCCGCGCCCGGTGCGGCCTAGGCTTGTCGAATGGCCGATTGGAAGTACCCGGTGCGCCGCGCGCGCACGAGCGATGTCCCCTTCATCCAGGAGCTCAGCGAGCCGCTCGTGAACGAGCGCATCCTCCTGGGCAAGGACCGCGTGGTGCTCTACGGCGCCGTGCAGGAGTTCCGCATCGCCGAGGACGGCCAAGGGACGGCGATCGGCTGCGGTGCGCTGCATGTGATGTGGGACGACATCGCGGAGGTGCGCACCCTCGCGGTCGCGCAGGACTGGCTCGGGAGGGGCGTGGGCCACCACATCCTGGAGCGCCTCGAGAACGACGCGCGCGAGCTCGGCCTGAAGCGCCTGTTCTGCCTCACCTTCGAGGTCGACTTCTTCGCCCGCCACGGCTTCGAGCCGATCGGCGAGAAGGTCGTCGACCCCGAGGTCTACGCCGAGCTGCTCCGCTCTCCCGACGAGGGAGTCGCCGAGTTCCTCGATCTCGCCCGGGTGAAGCCGAACACGCTGGGCAACACCCGCATGCTGAAGACGCTCTGACCGCCGCCACGTCGTAGCCTGTCCCGGTGACTCCGCCGCCCCGCCGCCTGCCCTCCCGGGTCTACCGGCGACGCCGCGCCGGAGTGCTGCTCGCGCTGGTCGTCATCGTCGCGGGCCTGGCGGTGGTGCTGTCGCTGCTCCCGCGGATGACCGGCTCCGACGCCGCGTCGAGCCCCACGCCGACCGTCGTGCTGCCGACGCTCTACCCGACCACCTCGCCCGGTGCGACGCCCGGCGCCGCACCCGCCTGCACGGCCGACTCCGTCGCCGTCACCGCGGTCACGGACGCCACGAGCTACGCGCCCGGCGAGGATCCGCAGCTCTCGCTCTCGCTGGCAAACATCTCGAGCACCGACTGCGTGATCGACGCGGGCACGAGCAAGCAGGTCTTCACGATCACGAGCGGCTCCGAGCAGATCTGGACCTCGACGGACTGCCAGACCGGCGCGGCCGATCTGCCGGTGCTCCTCCAGGCGGGCCGCTCGGTGATGGGCAGCGCGCTGACGTGGGACCGCACCCGCTCCTCCGCCGACACCTGCTCCGGCGGTCGCGAGGCGGTCGAGGCGGGCGGCGCCGCCTACAACCTGTCGGTATCGGTCTCCGGCATCCCCTCGGGCTCGCCCACGCAGTTCCTGCTCCAGTAGTCCGCCCGGGGGACGTGCCGGGCGAGCGTCGGCGCGTAGCATCGCAGGCATGTGGGGGCTGCTCGGCACGATCCTGTCCGCCTCGACCGGCCGGGCGGGGGTGGTCGCGCGGCGCGCGGCGGCCGTCGCCCTCGCGGTCCCGCTGCTGGTCGGCGGAGCGGCGGCGCAGGCCGTGGCGGCTCCGCACCCTGTCGCGGCTCCGCAGCCCGTCGCGGGTGTCGTGCGCGCGGACGTGGACGGCTTCCGGTTCTCGGAGTACTCGGCCGACTTCCGTCTCGACCGCGACGAGGAGGGCCGCTCGACGCTGACCACTGTCGAGACCTTCGTCGCCGAGTTCCCGCCGTCGCAGAACCGCGGCATGCAGCGCGCGATCCCGCTCGACTACGAGGGGCACCCGACCGACGTCGACCTGGTGTCCGTCACCGACGGCGACGGGGAGGCGCGGCCGGTCGACACCGAGCGCGAGGACGGCTTCCTCCTGGTCACCAGCGCGGCGGACGAGTTCGTCAGCGGCAGCCAGACCTACGTCTTCACCTACACGCAGCACAACACGACCCTGCCTGGATCCGGCACGCGCAGCGGCGAGGACGAGTTCTACTGGGACGTCAACGGCACGGGCTGGCGCCAGTCCTTCGACCGCTACGACGTGCGCGTCGAGCTCGCCGGGTCGCTGGCCTCCGCCGCGACGGGGACCGTCAGCTGCTACCGGGGACCGGAGGGCTCGACGACGCCCTGTCCGATCGGCCGCGACGGCGCGGTCGTCACGGCATCGGGGGAGTCGCTGGCTCCGGGGGAGAACGTGACCGTGGCGATCGGCTTCGCTCCCGGGACCTTCACGCCGCGCGACGACCGCTACCTCGCCTCCGGCTGGTCCTGGGTGCAGCTGGGCGGCCTCGCCGCGGTCCTGATCGGCCTCGCGCTCGCCGTGCACCGCCGCCGGACCGTGCTCCGCGACGCTCCCGGCCGCCCGACCGTCGTCGCCGAGTACGACCCGCCCGCGGAGGGGCTGTTCCTCTCCGCCGCGCTGCTGCGGAAGACGTCGAAGGCCCCCGCGGCCGGACTCCTGGACGCCGCCGTCCGCGGTCTCGTGCGCATCGAGGAGACGGGGGAGGGGCGGAAGCAGGAGTACGCCGTGCGGGTGCTCGACCCTGCGACGACGCCGACGCGACGCGCGGGACGCCCGCGGCCCCTCGCCTCCGACGACCGCGAGTTCCTCGACATCGCCCTCGGCCGGGCGCCGGGGACGGTGCGTGAGCTCTCGGGCAAGGACAAGGAGTTCGGCAAGGCCGTCGGACAGTTCCAGACCGCGCTGGGCAACAGGGTGACCGAGGCGGGACTGAAGAAGGCCGGGACGATCGGCGGCAGCGTGCTCGTGATCGCCCCGCTGCTGCTGGGTGTCATGGCCGCCTTCCTGGGCGCGATCCTCCTGATGACCCGCTCCTTCGGCGGAGCGCTCCCGCTCGTGCTGATGCTCGTCGCGATCGTCGCGGCCGTCGTCGGGACGATCCTGGTCTCGAGGGTGCCGCTGACGGCCGCGGGCGCGGAGTTGCGCGACCATCTGCGCGGGCTCGAGCTGTACATCCGCCTGGCCGAGGCCGACCGGATCGCGATGCTGCAGTCGCCCCGCGGGGCGGACCGGCGCACGGTCGGACCGGTCGAGGTGGTCGAAGTGACGGAGCGCCTGCTGCCGTGGGCCGTGCTCTTCGGTCTCGAGAAGGAGTGGTCGGCGGAGCTCGCGTCGGCCTACGAGCGCACCGGCGAGGAGCCGGTCTGGTACTCCGGACCGAACGGCTTCCACGCGGCGGCCTTCGCCGGCAGCGTGTCCTCGTTCTCGTCATCGACGTCGAGCTACGTCGGATCCTCGTCGAGCTCCTCGAGCGGCGGCGCGGGCGGCGGCGGCAGCTCGGGTGGGGGCGGCGGGGGCGGCGGCGGGGGCGGCGTCTAGGGGCAGGCTGCGACGGGCGGCCGCGGCGGAGCGGACGCGTGCGTGGTCGGGCGGAGCTGTCGGGCAGTGCCCATCGAGCCCGTGTTCGCCTCCGGTGGCGATCCTCGACCATGCGGTGGACGGGGGCGCCGGCGGCTCCGAGCGGTGGACGGGCGCGTGTGCAGCGTGCCGGGGACGCGGCCGTCAGTGCGTGGGCACCCGCTCCGGACGGATGCGCTCGGGAACGGGGACGAGCGCGTGGGTGATGGCGCTCGAGAGGGTGAAGGCGCTGGAGTCGAGGTGCGAGGAGTGCCCGAGTCGTGTCGCTTCGGAGGCGCGCTGCTTCGCTCCGGAGGCGGGCCGGATGTCTCCCGAGAGGCTGATCTCGCCGAACGCGGCGATCCCGGGACGCAGCGGCGTGTAGGCGTGGGCGGAGGCGATGGCGACCGCGATCGCCAGGTCCGCCGCCGGCTCCATGAGCTTCACGCCGCCGACAGTCGACACGTAGACGTCGCAGCGCCGCAGGGGGATGCCCGCCTGCCGCTCGAGGACCGCGAGGATCATCGCGACCCGGGACGCGTCGACTCCGTTCGTGACGCGGCGGGGGTGCTCGCCGTCGTTCGCGATCACGAGCGCCTGGATCTCGACGGGGAGCGCGCGGCGTCCCTCCATCGCGACCGTGACGCAGATGCCCGGGGTGGGGAAGCGGGTGCGGCTGAGGAACAGACCGCTCGGGTCGGGGATCTCGGCGATGCCCTCGGCGGTCATCTCGAAGCAGCCGACCTCGTCCGTCGGGCCGAAGCGGTTCTTGAGCGAGCGGACGAAGCGCAGCGCCGTCTGCCGGTCGCCCTCGAAGTGGCAGACCACGTCGACCAGGTGCTCGAGCAGGCGCGGCCCCGCGATGGAGCCGTCCTTCGTGACGTGTCCGACGAGCACGAGGGGGAGCGCCCGCTCCTTGCAGACGCGGATGAGGGTCGCGGCGACCTCGCGGACCTGGCTGGGACCGCCGGGCAGGCCGTCGACGGTGTCGCTCGCCACCGTCTGCACCGAGTCGACGATGAGCAGGTCCGGCCGGACCTCGTCGATCTGGCCGAGCACGGTGGCGAGGTCGGTCTCGGCCGCGAGGAAGAGGCTGTCGTGCATCGCGCCGGTGCGCTCGGCCCGCATGCGCACCTGCGCGGCCGACTCCTCCGCGCTGACGTAGAGGACCCGCTGGCCCTCGGCCGCAGCGCGGCTCGCGACCTCGAGCAGGAGGGTCGACTTGCCCACGCCGGGCTCTCCCGAGAGCAGCACGACCGCGCCGGAGACGATCCCGCCGCCGAGCACGCGGTCGAGCTCGCCCACGCCGGTGGGGCGGTGCGCCGCGGACGTGGTCTCGATCTCGGTGATGGGCCGCGCGATGCGGCCGGCGGCCGGAGCCACAGCGGCGACCGCGCGGACGAGGCCGGTGCGCTCGGTGCTCTCGATCACGGAGCCCCACTGCTGGCACTCGCCGCAGCGGCCGACCCACTTCGCGGTCGTCCATCCGCACTCCGAGCAGCGGTACGGGGCGGTGCGCGTCTTCGAGGAGGCCATGAGGTCCTTTCGGGGCGGAGGAGGGGGACGAGCGCGACGCTACGGGGGACCCCCGACACCGCCGCTCGTTCGAACGTGTCTTCGACAGTACCGTCGACCACCGACGCGGCGAGCGGGGCGCGCCAGGCCGGGGGAGAGGTCGCGTGGAAGCCGTCTGTGGAGGAGCGTCGTCGCGGAGGGGCGGAGGCGGAGGATCGCGCCTCGGAGAACGACTCGGCCCCGAGCGCCGCTCCGTCGGCGTCGGACGTCTGCGGGAGACTGTGGGACATGCCCTCGACAGTGCACGTCCTCAAGTCCGGCCGCCCGCTCGGAGTCAGCTGGTCAGGCCCCGAGGGCTCCGAGCGGGTCGTCGTCCTGGCGCATCCCGCTCCCGGCTCCTCGGACTTCGACCCCGACCCGGAGGCGACCGCGCGCCACGGGGTGCGCCTGCTCTCGTTCGACCGCCCGGGCTACGGCGCCTCCTCCCTCCTGACCGACCTCGACCCCGCCGGAGCGGGCGTCGGCGCCAGCCCCGAGCAGGCCGCCGCCGACATCGCCGAGTACCTCGCGACCGTCGGCATCGCCTCCGTCAGCGCCGCCGGCTGGTCGGCGGGAGGCCGCGTGGCCCTCGCGCTCGCCGCGAACTACCCCGGCCTCGTGGAGCGCGTCGCCGTGATCGGCACGCCCGCTCCCGACGACGCCGTGCCGTGGGTCGGCGACGAGAACCGCGCCGAGCTCGCCCGCCTGGCCGACCTCCCGCTCGACGAGGCCGTCCGCTCGCTCACCCGCACGCTCGAGGGCGCCTTCGGCCCGACCCCCGCCCCGGACGCCCTGCTCGGGATGCTCGGCTCCGGCGACGCCGACACCGCGGTGCTCGAGACCCCCGGCGTCCGCGAGCGCCTCTCGCGCATGCTCGAGCGCGCCGTCGCCCAGGGCGCCCTCGGCATGGCCGCCGACCTCATCGGCTACGGCGTGCAGGAGTGGGGCTTCGCCGTCGAGTCCGCCGAGCCGCCCGCGCTCCTCCTCTACGGCGCCGAGGACGCGGTCGCCGGCCGCCGCCACGCCGAGTGGTACGCCGCACGGCTGCCCGACTCCCGCCTCGAGGTCGTGCCCGGCCGCGGCCACCTGCTCGCGATCCCGGAGTGGGACCGCGTGCTCGGCTTCCTCCTTCCCGCCTGACGGCGGCCCGTCCGCTCGATTGGCGCGACTTCCGGCCGTCGCGTACACTCGACCCCGGTACCGTGTCCGAGCGGCCGAAGGAGCATGTCTCGAAAACATGTGTGGGCTTGCGTCCACCGTGGGTTCAAATCCCACCGGTACCGCCAACGAGAAGGCCCCCCGCTTCCACGGAAGCAGGGGGCCTTCGTCGTTCTCGGCGTCGTGCGGCGGTCGCGACGTGCGGGTCAGCCGGCGCGGAGCAGCCAGGAGCGGCCGGCGCGCAGGGCCCGGTACAGGCGCCTGATCGCGTGGTCGGCCTCGGCCGAGCCGACGTCCGAGAAGGAGCCCGCCCCGCCCCAGAGCCCGAGCGCGTCGGCGGCCGCCGCCCGGACGTCTCGGCGGGTCGTCGCTCCGGTGAACAGCTCGTCGAGCCGGTCCGCGACGCGGGCCCGCGCGCCGTCCTGCTGCGACCGTGCGACGTCGCGCACCTCGGCGACGGCCGCCGTGATCTCGGCGAGCACAGCGGGGATCGTGCGGTCCATCCTCCTGAGCCTAGGAGCGGGAGCGCGAGCGCTGCGAGGCGGCGTGGGTCAGGAGCGTCGCCACGACTCCGACGAGCACGCCCAGCGCGGTCTCGAGCGCCCGGTCGCGCAGCAGCACGAGCTCGTCGACGGGGTGCGCGAGCTCGACCATGAGGATCGCGAGCGGAGTGACGAAGGCGAGGGTCAGACCGTAGTTGCGGCCGACGACGAGCTCGGCGGTCATCTGGAGGAGCACCACCACCACGATCACGGCGAGCGGGGAGAGCGGCAGGGCCAGGAGCGCGGCCGCGATCAGCACTCCGACGATCGTGCCGAGCATCCGGTGGCCCGCGCGCACGAGCCGGGCGCCCGCGTCCGCTCCCGAGACGGCTGCGACGGCGGAGACCATCGCCCAGTAGGGGTGGCCCAGGCCCGTCGCGGTCGGGACGGTGCCCGCCACCAGGACGACGGCCCCGAAGCGGAGCAGGGCGGCGCGCGTCGCCGGACGGGCCGCCGCCGCGCGGAACGAGGTGCGCCACGGCGTCGGGGCGAGGCGGCGTGCGCGGGGGAGCGCGAGACCGCTCAGGCCGACGACGAGCGAGAAGGCGGCGGAGCCCGCGGCGAGAGCGACGGCGAGCGGGATCCGCGAGGGCTCGGACGGGACGGACGCGCACGCCGTGACGGCGAACACCGGGAACAGCGGGCCGGGCGGGTGCCAGTGCAGGGAGTCGCTGAGGTAGGCCGCCGCGACGGTCACGGCGACCACGACGGGGATGATCAGCCAGTCGCGGTGAGGAGAGAGGGAGACGACGGTGCCGAGGGTCACGGTGGTGACGAGGAACGCGGCTGCCGACAGCTGCATCAGCAGGCGCGGCCGGTGCGTGTGCTGGCGACCGTAGAGGGCCGTGAAGGCGCCGAAGGTCGCGTAGAGGGCGAGATCGGTGCGGCCGAGCGCCCAGAGGACGAGCAGCGGGACGGCGATCGAGACGCCGGCGCGCAGGGCGACGCGATGGGCGCCGGCGTGCGGGCCGAAGGTGAGGAGCTCGCGGGGGTGGGGCAGAACGGGGGTGGCGGCCATCGGGTCCTCTGATCGGGGTCCGAGCGGCGGCGGCCGGAGAAGTGTTTCACGGGTGAAGCAGATATACTTTACGTGTGAATCAGTCTGAAAGCGAGCCGGGCGACGCGGTCGACGAGATCAGGGCGGGCTGGGCGGTGCTGCGGCCCGAGCTCGACACCTCCGCCGTCGACGTCGTCGGGCGGGTGATCCGCGCCTCCGCGCTGATCGT
This sequence comes from Rathayibacter sp. RFBD1, assembly GCF_002932915.1. Classification (NCBI taxonomy): domain Bacteria; kingdom Bacillati; phylum Actinomycetota; class Actinomycetes; order Micrococcales; family Microbacteriaceae; genus Rathayibacter; species Rathayibacter sp. RFBD1. The sequence continues at coordinate 193,542 of NZ_PSWQ01000002.1, read as the reverse complement.
GCGGGCGACGGAGGAGCTGCTCGCCGCCCACGGGCTGACCCGAGGCGAGTTCGACGTGCTCTCCACGCTGCGTCGCGCCGGCGCTCCGCAGTCGCCGACGACCCTCCGGACCATCGCCCTCGCCTCCGCTCCCGCGATCACCAAGCGCGTGCACTCGCTGGAGCGGCGGGGCCTGGTGCGGCGGGCCGCGAACCCGGCGGACGGGCGCGGCTCGCTCATCACGCTGACTCGCGAGGGGGAGGAGCTGGTCGACCGGGCCTTCCCCGAGGTGCTCGACGCCGAGCGGGCGCTGCTCTCGGGGGTGCCCGCCGATCTGCGGGCGGAGGCGTCGCGCTCGCTCCGCGCGGTGCTCGCGAGCGTCGAGGCGGCCGCGAGCCGGTGATGCGCGCGGGGACCGCGAGGCGGCGGGCGCTCGCTACCGTGGTCCCATGCGCCTGACCTCGAGCTTCACCGTGCCGACGCGGCCGCCGGTGCTGCAGCTGGTCAAGACGGCGGCGGCCACGGTCGTCACCTGGCTCCTCGCCGGCGTCGTCTTCCCGGGGACGCTGCCCGTCTTCGGTGCGATCGCCGCGCTCCTCGTCGTCGCGCCGAGCATCAACCAGTCGTTCTCCAAGGCACTCGAGCGCTCGGTCGGCGTCATCATCGGCGTGATCGTCGGATCCGTGATCGGCACGGTGCTCGGCGGCGAGAGCATCATCGTGCTCCTCGCGATCGTGGCCGCGATCGCCGTCGGGTGGGCCGTGCGCCTGACCCCCGCCTCCGCGGTGCAGATCCCGATCAGCGCGATGCTCGTGCTCTCGGTGGGCGCGGTCACGCCGAACTACGCGCTCGACCGCATCCTCGAGACCCTGCTGGGCGCGGCCGTCGGAGTCGTCATCAACGTGCTCATCGTCCCTCCGGTCGTGCTGGCGCCGGCCGAGCGGGCGATCGGAGACCTCACCGCTCAGCTCGCCGCCGCCCTCGACGACCTCGGCGACGCCCTCCAGGCCCCCGTCCCGCGACGCCGGCTCGACGAGCTGCTCATCAACGCCCGGCTGCTGCAGACCATGCAGAGCAAGGCGGAGGAGGCGATCGCGACCGGCGAGGAGTCCCTCCGCCTCAACCCGCGCCGCTCCGCCCACCGCGACCGGCTGCTGGCCCTCGACTCCGTCGTCCCGCGGCTGGGGCGCATCGTGACCCGGGTCCGCGGCATGACGCGGACCGTGCACGACCTCTACGACGACGAGCTCGTCGGGGAGCCGACGATCGCCGACATCGCCGTCCAGCTGCACCGGGCCGCCCACGATCTGCGGCTCCTCGTGCAGTCCTCGGTCGACGTTCCCGAGCCGGAGGCGATCACGGACGAGCTGCCCGCTCTCACCGCGCCGCTCGTGATCGCGACTCCGCATCCGCAGCACTGGATCCTGCTGGGGGCGCTCGCCGAGGACCTGCGGCGCATCCGCGAGGAGATCGTCGGCGCGGAGTCCTGACGGGCGGGCGCCGAGTGGCCTCGGCGGGAGGTCTGCTCTCGCGAGCGCTCGGCGTCTCACGCCGCGCGACATGCGGCTCGTGGTGGCCTGCGGTGGTCAGCCGTCCTGCTCGCCGTCCTTCCTCGGTCCGCCGCCCTCGACGAGCTCGCCGTCGCCCGGGTCCGGAGCGACCTGGTGCAGTGCCTCGGGATCGCTCGCCTCGGCGTGGAGGGTCTTGCCCTCGGCGATGAGGGAGTCGTCGTCCACGAGGATCCCGGCCAGCTCGGTGATGCGTCCCCGGAGAGCGCCGATCGGGTCCTCGGTGGGCGCGTCCTCCTCGGAGTGGTCGACCTCCGAGTCGGGGTAGCGGCGGAGGGCGGCCTCGTCCCGGTCGGGCTGCGGCGCCCGCGCGTGCTCGACGCAGAGGCGGGCGACCTCCTCCGCGTGCGCGTGCATCACGGAGTGGGAGGCGTCGGGGATCTCCCAGGCCCGCGCGTGCGGCATCGACCGGGCGATCTCCTCCGCCCACTCGCGCGGCACGAGCCGGTCGAACTCGCCGCGGATGACGAGGGCGGACGCGCGGATCCGGGGGACGGTCTCCTCGATCCGGTAGTGCATCATCTCGGGCAGCACACGGGAGAACCAGCGCGGTCCGCAGAGGAGGTAGGCGCCCGCGGCGAGGATCGCGACCTTGAGCGGCTCGCGGACGCTCGACTGGGCGAAGCGGAGCGCGGCGGTCGGGAGGCGGCGCTCGTGCCGGTTCATCACGGGTCCGAGCAGGACGATGGTGGTCAGCTCCGGACGGCGCGCGGCGAGCTCGGCCACCACCTGCGTCCCCATCGAGTGGCCGAGGACGACGGGATCGTCGAGGCCGAGCTCGTCGATGACGGCGCCGACCAGCTCGGCGTAGTCGCCGATGTCCATGCGCCGCGCGTCGATCGGGTGCGGTACGCCGCCGAAGCCCGGCAGGTCGAGAGCGTGCACCGGACCGAACTCGTTGAGCGCGGGCGCGAGGCGCTCGAAGTAGGTGGCCGCGACTCCGATCCCCGGCACGAGGACGAACGTGCGCTCGCCGTCGCGCCCCACTGTGCTCACCCGCGCCCAGACGTCTCGGTGGTGCACCCGCTGGACCGAGACGTCGGTGCTGCGGGTGCGGCGGTGCGGATCTCGCCCCCGAGAGCGCGTGGTCGCGAAGACGTCGCGGACTCCGCGCCGCAGAGTCGTGGCGAGAGTGGGGAGGAGGTCGCTCGGGCGGAGCACGGGGCCTCCTTCGATCGGGGGAGTCGGTCGCTGCGAGCCTAGGCGCTCGCCGCCGGGCTCAGATCAGCATGTCGTCCGACCTGTGGAGGATCAGGCGGGCCGGCCCGGTGTGGAGGACGCCGTTCGTCAGGGGGGCGGTGCGCACGCCGCCGCGCCTCCGCATCGCCCGGAACGCCCCGGGGGCGAGCACGACGTCCATCCAGGCGCAGGGGTTGGCCGGTCGTCCGCCCTGGAACTCGATCCGCTCCCCGCCCTGCTCGATCGCGAACGTGCGGCCGGCGAGCGCATCGACGTCGGCGCCGCGGACGATGATGTTGCGGCGGGCGTCGGCGGGGTCGAAGGGCCCTGCGCCGAGCTCGGCGGCGATGTGCTCGAGGGTCTCGACCGCGAAGAGCGTGATCGCCGCGGGGCGGTGCGCGCGCTGGGCGAAGAAGCGGTCGCCGACGATGCCGAGGCCTGCGCGGATCTCGATCCGCTCGGGCTGCTCGTTGCCCTCGGACGGCACCGGGCCATCGGCGGGGCGGCCCTCGTAGCGGTGCAGCGGAGAGACGACGAAGCCCACGAGCTCGATCGCGGCGGCCTCCATGAGCCCACGGTACGCCGTGAGGGGGAGCAGCGGCGTCCGCCGGTCGGAGGCTCTGCGAGGCGCTCCGGGACACCGCGACGGAGCCTGGGTTCTCGTGGCTGCGGCGGCGTCCCGAGACGGAGCCGTCTGCGCCGCCGCCGCCGATTCGCGGAGGGGGCTCCCGGCATGTATAGTCGTACCTCGTTGCGTGCGCCTCTGGCCCACGCGATGGACTGCGCCCGTAGCTCAACGGATAGAGCATCTGACTACGGATCAGAAGGTTGGGGGTTCGAATCCCTCCGGGCGCACTCTGGTTGAGACAGAGCAGAACGGCCCGCTTCGGCGGGCCGTTCTCGTTTTAACGGTCGCTCGTTACGTTGGCCGTCGGCGTCGGTCTCCCGGTGAGTGCAGGGCGAGGGAACAGCCGGTTCTCCGCCTCGCAGGACGCCTCTTCGCGCCGTCGACGACGTCGACCGTCTTCCGCCCGCATCCGCGGTCAGTCCGCGCCCGCGCTCGCGATCACTCCTCGCAGGCTCTGCGATCACGTGTCGCGAACACGCAGCTCGGCTCGTCTCACGCGCCGTTTCCTCCTCCACAGCGCCCATCTCGCGCCGTTCTCCACGGATGCAGCCGTCCCGGCCGTGGTGACGTCGAACCGAGCAATACTCTCCTTCCGTGGGGCTGAACGGTCGCCGCCGACGCAGTGCGCTCGGTCGGCAGAGGAGAGGACATCGGATGAGTCGAACGGAACAGTCGGGGCGGGACGAGCGCGGACGACCCCGAGCGCGGACGGCGCGAGCGCTGGTCGGCACGACGGCGGGCTGCGTGCTCGTGAGCGGGCTGCTGGGCGGAGGCCTCGCGCCGCCGCCCGCCCTCGCCGCCGACGGTCCTCACACGACGATCGAGAACACCCTCCTGCAGGGAGGCGCGACGAACGCCGGCGTGACGACCGTCTCGGCCTGGGTCCAGAAGGGCGAGACGCTCCGGGTGGACCTCCACCCGCTCCAGGCGGGCTCGGGCACCGGCGAGGGCGAGACCGGCGGCGGTACCGCCCGGGTGACGGCTCCGGGCGGAGCCGTCCTCGACGAGCAGGACTTCGCGCCCGGAGCGGCGCCCTCGGTATCCGCCGGCGGCTCGTTCGTGGCGGACGAGACCGGGGTCTTCCAGATCCGGGTGTCCGACGACGACGTGACGGCGCCGGTGAACCTCGTCTGGAGCATCGGCGTCCAGGCCGCGCGGGGCGCGGCGGTCGCGGGCCGGGTGTGGTCCGAGTCCTATGCGATCCAGTCCGGGGCGAAGGAGTCCTACTCCTCGCCCGAGGAGCGGCGCTCCTCCTTCACGCTCCACGCCGTCACGGAGACGGGTGCCCGCTACGAGCTCGGGCTGCGCGGCTACGACGGGGTCGCCTCGACGGTCCAGGCCACGAACAAGGGCAACGTGAAGGTCGGGTCGTCCGATCCGTCCTATCTCTCGGTCCCCATGCCGCAGTCGAGCGAGGCGGGCGGCATCGGGGCGCAGTACGTCCAGGCGTCCGGACGCTCCGGGATCGACGGCCTGCAGACCTACAAGCTCTTCCTGGATCCGCCGTCGTCCGACCTGCCGGAGTCGATCGCTCCGCCCTACCAAGCGCCGACGATCGAGGGCCTCGCCTTCCGGCGGTCGTCCGCGGGCTCCGACGCGGGCACGCTCACGGGCGTCCTGGGGACGCAGCCGGGCACCGTCGTCGTGGACGTCGATGCGGACGGGGACGGCTCCTACGACGGCGAGCGCGACGTGCACCTCACCCGGATCGCGGGGACGACCGGTCCCTTCTCGGTCGACTGGGACGGACGGGACGCGAAGGGCGGGACGGTCGACGTGACCGACCCCGACGTCACCTTCCGCGCCTCCATCGGCCGCACGAACGAGTTCCACTTCACGCGGGTCGACGCAGAGACGTCCGCCGGCGGCGTGTCCGTCGTGAGGTCGACCGGCGGCGGCGACGACCCGTCGACGGTCCACTGGGACGACTCGCTCCTCGCCGGATCGAACTCGGAGCGGTACTCCGGCACCTCCGCGGTGACGTCCGGCGACGGCGGCACCGACTCGTCCGGCGGGGTGCACCGCTGGGAGGGCGACGACTCCGGGCGGGGCCGCGTCCCCAACGCCAACGACTCGGTGCACGGCTCCTACGGCGACCTGCGGGCGATCGACGACTGGGCCTACGGCTCGGACGGTGCGGTCGCGGTCGCACGCCTCGATCCGCTCGCGCCGCACGTGACCATCGCGAAGACCTCGTCGGTCGACTCCGCCACTCCGCTGCTCCGCGGCGCCCGCGTGCCCTACCGGGTGACGCTGACCTCGGACGGGACCGGGGACTACTCCGACGCCGCCGTCATCGACTACCTCGACAAAGGCGTGCTCGACGACGCCGAGCTCGACGCCGACTCCCTCCGCGCCTCGCAGGGCACGGCCACGATCGACGCGGAGACGGGCCGCATCTCCTGGGCGGCCGGCAGCCTGCCGGTCGGGGCGACGGCCGAGCTGACCTTCGACGTGATCGTGACCGGCGAGGGGGACCGTGCGCTGACGAACACGGCCTGCCTCGCCGATGCGCCCTTCGCTCCCGCCTCGTCCGGCACGGGGACCGACGCGAATCCCTGCGCCACCGTCCCGCACGACATCGGCGAGGGGGCGCTCCTGATCCGGAAGACCGCGTCCCAGGCGAGCGCCGAGCACGGCGGCACGGCGGGCTTCGACATCGTCGTGGCGAACACCGGAACGGTCGACGCGACGGACGTGACCGTGACCGACGTCCCGACGCTCGACCACCTGCTCGAGGCGACCATCGAGAACGGCGCCGGAGGAACGCAGCCGGCCACGGAGCCCGTCACGGGTCTCGACATCCCCGCCGGCGGTCAGGTGTCGCTGCACGTCAGCGGCCGGGTCGCCGACGGGTACGACGCCGCGACCCTCCCCAACCGCGTCTCGATCACCCACCAGCCCGAGGGCTTCGACCCGCCGACGGTCGAGAACGCCTGCGCTGACGATGCGACGTCGTCCTGCGCCGAGATCCCGGTGCCGCCCGTCGAGGGCAGGCTCTCCATCGAGAAGACGGCGATCGGGAATCAGGTCGACCACGGCGGGCGTGCCGGGTTCCGGATCGTGGTCGCCAACGAGGGGGCTCGGCCGGCAAACGGGGTGACCCTCACCGACATCCCCGAGCTCGCGCACCTGAGCGACGTCACGATCTCCCGGGACGGCGGCCCGGCGTCGTCCGACCTGACTGTCGAGAACCTGTCTCTGGCCCCTGGAGCGTCGACGACGTTCACCGTGACCGGACGGGTCGCCGACGGCGTGGACGCGTGGACCATCCCCAACCGGGCGCGCCTGACCGAGGTCCCGGAGGGCTTCGATCCGACGACCGTCCTGCACCCGTGCGCGGACGACGGCGGAGCCAGCTGCGCCCAGGTGGCGGTGCCTCCGGTCGGACTCGTGCCGACGGTGCTCGCCTCGACGGGAGCGGCGGCCGGGCCCCTCGCGGCCGGAGCCGGCGCTCTGCTCCTGGCCGGCGGCGCTCTGACGGCGCTGCGCCGTCGCTCGACCCGCACCTCGTGAACCGAAGCCCGGGCCGCTGCAGCGCGGCCCGGGCTCCCGGACCCTCTCCTCGAAAGGCACTACTGCATGACCGAGCACGGCCTCCCGTACCGCATCACCGAGCGCTTCCCTCTCCCCGATGGACGCGTCGGCGTCAGCACCTGGTGGTCCGCCGATCCGGAGCAGCTGGAGCAGCAGCTCCGCACGCGCTCCGGACATCCGCATCCCGAGAGGGAGCCGGTCCGGAGACTGCACCTCGCGACCGCGACGATCGTGCTGATCGAGGAGCGGACCGCGGGAGGCTTCCGCCCGCTCGACCCCCACCTCCGGGCCCGCACCGATCCGCGCTGGCGCCGGGCTCTCCTGCGGTCGCGCAGGTCGGCCCGGCTCCGACGCGTCATCGGTCCGCGGGACCTGCCGAGGACGGATCCGCCGGTCGAGGTGTCACGGCACGTCGATCCGACACGTCGAGTGTGAAGGAGGCGGGCGGAGAGCTCGGCGCCTGATGCGCGGTGAGGGTCTCCCCGCAAGGACGCCGTCGGGTCAGGCGGCTTCCTCGAGGTCGTCCTCGTCTGCGACGGGCGCGTCGACCGGGGCGCACAGGGGAGCCGACTCGGCCGGGGGCGCCGAGGCCGCGATGCGCGAGCGCTCGAGCCCGGCGAGGAGCACGGCGAAGGCCTCCTCGAGCTCGGCGGTGTCGCGGAGCAGGACGCGCTCACCGCTCGTCGGATCGAGGCGGACCGTCCGGTAGGCCGGGCGGGGGAGATCGGAGACCAGGGTGATGATGCCGAGGACGACGCCGCTGCGGCGGGCGCGCGCGGTCCAGCGGTTGGCGTGGGTGCGGAGAAGGATCATGACCGGGGCCGTCCTCGGTGACGTGGTGCAGGAGCGGGGGGAGGGGGGTGTCGCTGGCGGTGCGGGGATCCTCTCGAAGCTTGCTGCACGAAGGGCCTCCGCTTCCTGTGCTTGACAGCAGAGCCGAGCAGCGGTCACCGGCGCCGGGCGGCCGCCGCGGCGTGCAGGGCCCGCAGGAACTCGGGGACGACCGGGTTCCCGGTGTCGCGGGCGAGCACACCGATCTCACGGCTCGCGCCCGGATCGTCGATCGGGATCTCGCGGACGTCGTCGTCGACCGAGGACGGGCTCGGCGGCAGGATCGTGAGTCCGAGGCCGGCTGCCGCGAGTCCTCGGGCGGCGCGGTAGTCGCCGACCTCGAACGCCGGCACCGGGTCGCGGCCGTCCACGGCGAGCAGGCGCCGGGCCGACTCGTGGAGGCCGTAGCCGGGCGCCAGCATGATCAGGTCGAGGCCGCGGAGGTCCTCGACCGTGACCGAGCGCCGCGAGGCCAGCGGATGACGGGGGTCCACGACCGCGAGAAGAGGCTCCGAGTAGAGGGTCGTCGTGGTGGTTCCGGGGAGATCGGGCGGATCCGCGACGATCGCCAGCTCGGACTCGCCCTCCGCCACGGCCCTCAGGCAGAGGGCTCGGGAGCCGTGACGGAGCCCGAAGCCCACCTGCGGCCAACGTCGGCGGAACCGGCGGATCACATCCGGCACGAAGCTCTCCCCGAGGAGCGTCTGGAAGGCGAGGTCGATCCGGCCGTGCTCCACGTCGCCCGCCTGCCGCACCTCCGCGAGCCCGGCGCGGATCACCGACATGCCGTCCTGAGCGGCCTCGGCGAGACGGGTCCCCGCCTCCGTCAGCACCACCCCGCGGCCCTCCCGGCGGACCAGGGGAGTGCCGACCAGAGCGGACAGCCGGGCGAGCGACCGGCTCGCGGTCGGCTGCGGGATCCCGAGCTCGGCGGCCGCCGCCGTCACGCTCCCGGTCTGGGCGACCGCGACGAGCAGGGGCAGGAGGCGGAGGGTCGCGGGCCAGTCGTCGGACACGCCACCACCCTAGATCCGGACATGACCAGAACGCATGAACAGTACGAGAAAGGACATTAGTCATGCAACCGTGGGCGGTCTACCGTCGGAACCATGAGCACCGCCGCACGCACCCGACCGATGCGCGCAGCGGCACCCTTCTCGCAGCGGCGGCTGACCATCGCCCTCCTCGCCGCCGGAGTCGCGACCTTCGCCGAGCTCTACGCCGTGCAGAGCGTCCTCCCGCAGCTCGCGCGGGAGTGGGCCCTCGCCCCGTCCGACGCCGCGCTCACCGTCTCGGCCGCGACCCTCGGACTGGCGCTCTCAGTGCTGCCGTGGGCCTCGGCGGCCGAGCGCATCGGACGGCTCGAATCCATGCGGATCGCGGTCCTCACGTCCGTGGTCCTGGCGCTGCTCGCCTGCGTCGCCCCGACCTTCGAGCTCCTCCTCGTCCTGCGCTTCCTCGGGGGAGCGGCACTGGGTGCCGTCCCGGCCCTCGCCGTCGCGGCGATCCACGACCGGGTCGGAGGCGCCGGAGCGACGGCCGCCGCGACGGCGTACGTCTCCGGGACCACGATCGGCGGTGCCGCCGGACGCCTGCTCGCCGGACCGCTCGCGGCGGCGCTCGGATGGCGCGGAGCCCTGCTCGTCGTGACGGCCGTCTGCGCGGCGGCGGCGATCGTCTTCGCCGTGCTCGCGCCCCGGGGCGGCGGCGCGCGCGAGGCGGCCCCCGGCGGCTGGCGAGCGAAGACGGCGCAGGTGCTCCGCGATCCGATGCTCGTCGCGATCGCGCTGCAGACGTTCCTCGCGGTCGGCGTGTTCGTCGCGGTCTACAACTACCTGGCGTTCCGGCTCGAGGCGCCGCCGTTCGCGCTGGCGCCCGCGCTCGTCTCCCTCCTCTTCGCCGCCTACCTCGCGGGAACCGTCTCCTCCCGGCTCGCGGGGAGATGGGGGCCGCGGATCGGCCCCCGCCTCGTCATGCGGATCGGCGTCGCCCTGATGATCGTCGGACTGCTGGTGATGCTCGCCGAGAACGTCGCCGTGGTGATCGCGGGACTCCTCGTCTTCACGGCCGGCTTCTTCGCCCTGCACGCGACCGGCGCCGCCTGGACGGGAGCGCGCGCGGCTCCGGCACTCCGCGGGCACGCCGGCGCGGTCTACACGATCGCCTTCTACGCGGGCTCGGCCGCCGGCGGCTGGCTACTCGGCCTGGCCGTCGGAGCCGGTGGCTGGCCGGCGCTGACGGCGGTGACGATCGGCCTGCTGCTGGTCGGAGCGGGGATCGTCAGCCTCCCGTCCCGCACCACCGCGGCCGGGCGCTGAACCCCCGCCTTTGTCGACCGCACCCCGAGCTCCGCCCGGCACCTCCCCGCAGCGGGCGAGGTGCGACATGATGGCCCGACTGCACGAAGCGGGGGACGGCATGGCGCGGAGCACCGGAGCGGACGGCTCCCCACGCGAGAGCGGCGGGACGGACGAGGGCGGCACCGACCCGCGCTACCACGCGGGCTTCCAGCGCGGCTACGACGGACGCGAAGCCGAGCGGCGCGGCAGCGGCGAGGAGCGCCTCCGCTCCCCGTTCCTGTCGGGCGGGGCTGCGGGCACCGGGCGATCGGCTGTCCGGAGAGGCGGCGGGTCCGCTCCCGATCAGGAGGACGTGCGATCGGTCGGCGGCCCGACGGGCTCCCGAGTCTCCGGCCGACGGACCGCTCCGGAGCGCGCGAGAGCGGCGGTGCGGGCCGTCCCGACACCCGCGGAGCCGACCGCGCCCCGACCCGCAGAGCCGACAGTCCCACTCCCGACCGAGCCGACCGTCCCGCTTCCCGCCGAACCCGACCCCGCTCCCCGCGACGCGGCACCCGACTCCGGCGACCGTCGCGACGCGACCGACGCCGACACAGGCCCTGACACCCGCCCCGCCGTCCCCACGCGCCGCATCGCCGGAGCCCTGGGGGTCGTCGGCGCCGTGAGCGTCCTCGTCGGACTCCTCGCCCTCTGGAACAGCTCCCACAGCTGGTACGACTACTCGCCGTCGCAGAGCGCCTTCGGGCCCGAGCAGTACCTCCGCGTGCTCAGCGACAACGCGATCGGACCGTTCCTCACCGTCGGCCTGATCGCGCTCGGCCTGGCGGTCGTGGTCCCGCTGCTGAGGGCTCCCCGCTGATGACGCGGGTCCGCCTGCTCTGGGCCGCCGCCATCGCGGTCACCGTCGTCCTCTGGGCCGCAGTGCTCGCGCTCCCGGTCGTCGTCCTCCTGCTGCCGAACCAGTACCAGGGCGACTCGATCACGGTCCCGCCGGAGCTCTACGTGCGGCAGGCGCTCGCGATGGTCGCGCCGCCGCTCCAGACCGCCGCCCTGGTGATGCTGGGGGCGCTGATCGTCGTCGCGGTCGCGCGGCGCCCGCCGGCGAAGGCCCGTACGACGGACGCGGCGAGCGGCTGGGACGACGCCGTCCTCCTCGACCCGGACGGCCGCGAGCAGCGCGGGACAGGCCCCGCAGGCCGCTGAGCATCCGCTGCAGGATCGGAATCCGCCTCCCGGGAGCACCCGCTGCTCCCCGGTCGGAAGCCGCTCCTCCGGACGCACCCGCCCCTCACGCCGACAGCAGCTGGAACCGCTCCCGCGCCGCTCCGCCGGCGACGAGGTCCGCGAGCAGCTCGCCCAGGACCGGGCCGAACGTGAAGCCGTGCCCCGAGAAGCCGGTCGCCAGAGTCACGCGTCCCACGCGGTCGAGCACGAAGTCCTCGCCGGGCGTGCTGTCGTAGAGGCAGCTGATCGGAGCGGCGCTCTCCGCGTCCACGCCCGGGATCCACTCCGCGATGTAGCCGACGAGGCGGGCGAGCGCTCGGGGCTCGGGCTCGAAGGTGCGCTCGTCCGGATCGACGACGACACCGGTGCCGTGCTCGCCCACCTTCACCCCGACTCCGGGCGTCGCGAGCCCGTAGACGACGGGCAGGCCGGGGCGGTGGTGGGCGAAGCTCGGCCAGGAGTCGAGGGGCAGGTCGGTCGCGAAGTGCGCGGGCTGCTCCTGTGTGACGCGCAGCGGAGGGAGGCGTCGGCCGGCCGCGCGGACGAGGCCGTCCACGAGCGGCGGCGTCCAGGATCCGCCGGCCACGACGACCGCGTCCGCGTCGAGGGCGCCGTCGGTGGTCAGCACGCGCACGTCGTCGGCGCTCCTCGATGCCCAGCACTCGCGTCCGCGTCCGGAGGACAGCGCCGCGTCCGAGGGCGGAGTCGAGCATCGCGTCGATCGCGGCCGCCGCGTCGAGGCGTCCGCCCTCGGGGTGCAGCAGGACGTCTGTCTCGAAGCGGAGTCCCGGCCAGCGCCGCTGCGCCTCGTCCGCCCCGATCCGCACCACGGTGATCCCGTCGCGCAGGAGGACAGCCTCGACGGCGGCCAGGACGGCGGGGTCGCCGTGGTCGATCGCGCCGACCGGGTGCAGCAGGCGGCGGCCGGTCTCGGCCTCCAGCCGTGCCCAGGCGCGCCCGGCCCGTCCGGTGAGGGCGCGGTAGTCGTCCTCGAGGTATCCGCGGCGGAAGATGCGCGTCTCGCCGTGGGACGAGCCGCGGTCGTGGCCCCGCTCGAACTGCTCGACGAGCACCACGCGATCGCCGCGCTCGGTGAGGGCGCGGGCTGTCGCCGCTCCGACCAGGCCGGCTCCGACGACGACGACCTCTCGGGTCACGGGGTCTCCCGGGAGGCCCGGCGCACGCCGAGCAGGACCACCAGGCGGAGGAACCCGACGAGTCCCATGCCGATCAGCGCGGCGATCAGCATCAGCACGGCGACACCGGCCACCCAGGTCGTGTCGCCGGTCACCGACTGAGCCGCGAACTCGGTGCAGAACAGCGCCAGCCCGGCGTAGCTCAGGATGAGGACGGTGATCGTCCCGGGACGGCGGAGGCGCTGCGCAGGCGTCCGCCAGAGGGCCGGCGGCTCGAGCCAGCGGCGCAGCAGCCGGATCACGAGGGTGCCGACGAGGCCGAGGAAGCCGGCCGCGATCAGGATGATGCCCGCGCCGCCCAGCCCCGACGCCTCGACGCCGGCCAGCTCGAGGGCGATCCCGATCGCGACGCCGACGGCTCCTGCGCCGCCCGCGATCATCGCCGCCCACACTCCGAAGCCGCCGCGGAGGACGCTCTCACGCTCGGGACGTGACGGGTCGGCGTCCCTCGGACGCTGCTGACGCGGACGGATCGGCGCAGGGGGAGCCGACGCCGGCGCTGCTGCCGGAGCGGCCGCGGCCTCGGACACGCCCCAGACCGGAGCGGCGTCCGGCGTCTGCGACTCGATCACGTTCTCGCGCACCGGCACGTAGCGCAGCGGCGCGTCGATCCGCACCTGCGGCCGCCCGCGAACGACGATCGTCGCCCCCAGGTCGGCCCCGCGCTCCAGCGCGACGGGTCCGAGCAGGAGCCCGACCGCCGGATCGATCCGCCACGCGTCCGACCGGGGAGCCGCCCCGTACCACTCCGCCGACACGGCCCCGCCGAGATCGACCGAGATCGGCCGCCCGTCGCTGTAGCTCGTCACCGGCACGAGCGACCGGCCGGAGTTGCGCACCCGCGCGCCCACCCGCCACCAGTCGTCCCCGGCGTGCGTCAGCCGCACCTCGACGTCGACCAGCGACGCCGGCACCGCCCGCCGCCGTCCGATGACCACCGCGACGACCGCGAGCCCGGCGATGACCAGCCCGCCGAGCAGGCCGACCACTCCGATGAAGATCTCCATGGGAGCAGTCAAGCAGGCGCGGGTCGCCGGCGCGGGCGCGACGAGGTGGCCTCCGGGAGGCTCGATCCCGGCCGTCGACGCCGTCGCTCCGCGCGGCCGCCCCGTTCCCGACGCTCCGCCCGACCGTCGAGCCCGGAGCGGGTCACTCCGCATACTGAGGAGGCGCGTCGCGTCGACCGCATCGCGGGTCTCATCGCAGGAGGGGTCGATCATGCGCCACTGGTCGGCCGCCCCTGTGCGTCGGCGCGCTCGTCGACGGGCCGGAATGATCCTCGCCCTGCTGGGGGCTGCGGCGCTCGCCGTCGCCGCCGTCGCGCTGTCGGACACGGCGGGAGGAGGCGGACCGGAGGCGGTGTCCTCCTCGGCCGGTGCTTCTGCGGCGTCGAGCAGTCCGGCTGCTCCCGCGCCGAGCAGCCCCTCGGCGGACGTCGAGCCGTCCGCTCCGGAAACGGAGCCGTCCACTCCGGAAACGGAGCCGTCCGCTCCGGAAGCGGAGCCGTCCGCTCCGGAAGCGGAGCCGTCCACTCCGTCCCTCGCGACGCTGGCCGCTCTCCCCTCGGTCGAGGGCCCCGCCGCCGTCCCCTACGACCGCGACCTCTTCGGGCAGGCGTGGTCGGACGTCGACCGCAACGGCTGCGACACCCGCAACGACGTCCTCGGCCGCGACCTGCTCGGCCCCAATTTCAAGCCCGGCACCCGCGACTGCAAGGTCCTCACCGGCACCCTGATCGACCCCTACGATGGCGCCTCGGTCGCCTTCGTCTCCGGGACCGACACCTCCCGCCTGGTGCAGATCGACCACGTCGTCGCCCTCGGCTGGGCGTGGCACCACGGCGCCTGGTCGTGGACGGACGACCAGCGCCTCGCCTTCGCGAACGACCCCGCGAACCTCGTCGCCGCGTCCGAGCAGACCAACCGCGCGAAGAGCGACGCCGGCCCGGGGGAGTGGCTGCCACCGGCCGCGGAGCTGCGCTGCGGGTATGTGGAGCAGTTCGTGGAAGTGCTCAGCGTCTATGGGCTCGGGATCGACGCGCGGGACCGGGCGGCGTCGGAGGCGGTGCTGGCGGGGTGCGGGGAGTGAGGGGGAGAACCTCTTTCCTCTGATGGAGGGTCGTCCCGACGCCGCAACAGCGGCAGACGCGACCGCAGTAGCGTCTTTCAACTACGACAATAGTGAGTAATGGTCTCTTCCGTGACCTCTTTTCTGGGACCCATGCGGCACAAAGTTCAGCACTTACGCAAAATGAGTAACTCTGTCGCTAACACGAGTGCATCTCGACAGAACGTGCTCCGAGCATTTCTAGTCTCGCGAGATGCCTCCCGTTACTCCCGCCACACTCTCACTTGAACTAGGCGTTTCTCAGCGTCGAATCCGAAGCCTCCTCCGCTCCTCCTACGGAACTCTTCCCGCTGAGGAATCCCGGTGGGATCTGACCGAAGAGCAGGCGGAGGCTGTCCGCTCCCGTCTACTTCGACGAGACACCACCGAGCGTCGGTTCACCTTGGAAGTGGGCGACCAGGTCCTCCGACGTGATATTCACCGCGCATACGGAGGGCAGCAGCAGCAGGGAATCGTGACGCCGCGAGCGCTCCGTGAAATCTTCATCTTCACCGATCCGGCGAAGGGAGCTCGATACGGCTACGACCGGTTCGAGGGACTTCGCGAGGACGGGTCCTACTCCTACACGGGAGAAGGGCAGGTCGGTGACCAGGTTTTTCTTCGCGGCAACAGGGCTCTCCGGGACGCGGCACAGGATGGGCGGGTGCTTCGACTCTTCACGGTGCAGGGAACGAGCGTGACCTACATCGGTGCCTTCACGACGGGGACTCCGACCTACCGGTGGGAGATCATCCCGGACACCGAAGGGACGCAGCGACGCGGCATCATCTTCACTCTCCTGCCGCTTGCGGCGGACATCACTCGGCTGCCGACCTACGGTGGCACGCAGGAGTCCGCTGCCTCGCTCGGCGACTGGACGCCTCCCGAGCACTCCGACATCGTCATCGCGGGTGCGGATGTCAGCCCTCTCGATGACCGGGTCGTCTCCCGAATCGAGTTCGAGCTGCAGTCCGACTTTGGGCTCTGGCTGACCGAGAACGGCACGCCGCCCAGTCGTCTGACGCTCCCGGTCGGCAGCTCACGGGTCGAGCCGGACCTCTATGTCCGATCGAGCGGCTGGATTGTCGAAGCCAAGAAGTCGACCGCCCGGTCCTTCGTCCGCATGGCCATCGGGCAGGTGCTCGACTATGCCCATCTTGCGCAGCGCGAGGGCTACGCGGCAGTCCCCGTCATCCTGCTTCCCGGTCGCCCGGAAGCGGACATGCTGGATCTCATCCGCAGCCTCTCGATCATCACAGCGTTCAGGTCTGACGAGGGCTTCGACCTCATCGATCCGTAGAGGAAAGAAGCCGAACGGCCGGCAGATCGGGGTGGGCCCACTCCAGTCCGGGGAGTTCGCTCGGAAGGAGCCAGAGGAGTTGGTCGTGGTCGGTGCTCTCCGTGGGGCGTGGGCCACGAACCACGGCTCGGAAGCAGTGCAACCGAATGGTGAGAGTGCCGACCTCCGTTTCGTCTGACGTCAGCTTGGGGCCGACCTCGATCTCCACGCTCAGCTCCTCGCGGATCTCCCTCGCGAGGGCGACTTCAGCCGTTTCGCCAGGTTCTCTCTTGCCGCCGGGAAATTCCCAGAGCCCGCCAGCCGCCTTGTCCGCCCGCCGACGGCAGGCAAGAATACGGCCGCGATCGCTAATGACCGCCGCAACGACGTCGAGAGTGTCCACGTGTCCATCATGCCGACACCGGTGCGACAACCGCCCGTACGCGATGGCCGTGCGCACGCCCTCCCTCTTTGACGCCCCACCCACCCCCGTGTTACGTTCGCTCTCGGACATGTGACTGGTCGTGCAGGCAGGATCCGACGAAACGCGTAATGAGCGTCGTCGGGTCCTTTTTTTGTGCCCGGACGCCTCCTGACGCTCCGCCGGAGCACCGATGACGGTGCCGGAGGGGGGCGGGGACGGCGACGGACGGCCGGGCAGCACAGCGCAGGGAAGCGCGCGTCCCCACACACCCGGAGGAGTACCGATGAGTACCCAGGAGAGCGCGAAGGCGATCCTCGAGCACGTCGGCGGCGCCGCCAACGTGGCGAAGCTGCAGCACTGCTCGACCCGTCTGCGGTTCGCGCTGGC
The DNA here is from genome assembly GCF_002932915.1 of Rathayibacter sp. RFBD1. Classification (NCBI taxonomy): domain Bacteria; kingdom Bacillati; phylum Actinomycetota; class Actinomycetes; order Micrococcales; family Microbacteriaceae; genus Rathayibacter; species Rathayibacter sp. RFBD1. The sequence continues at coordinate 176,904 of NZ_PSWQ01000002.1, read as the reverse complement.
GGACGACGCGAAGGCCGACGTCGAGGCGTTGAAGGCGGTGCCCGGCGTGATCGGCGTCGTCACCGGCCCGCAGACGCAGGTCATCGTCGGCAGCGGCGTCAGCGAGATGTACGCGGCGGTCGAGAAGCTGCGCGGCGGCACCACCGCATCCGCGGAGCAGGCGAAGCAGCCGCGGTCCCTCAAGCGCCTCGGTGCGACGATCATGGACTTCGTGGTCAGCGTGTTCACGCCGATCATCCCGGCCATCGCGGGCGCCGGCATCTTCAAGTCGTTCCTCGTCCTCGCCTCGGCGCTGGGCTGGCTCGACCCGGCCTCCGACAACTTCAAGCTGCTGTCCGCCATCCCGGACGCGGTGTTCGGCTTCCTGCCGCTGCTCGTCGCGTACACGAGCGCGAAGAAGCTCGACGTGAACCGGCCGCTCGCGCTCGGGCTCGTCGGCGTCCTGGTCTTCCCGGCGTTCACGACGCTGCTCAACCAGGAGGGCGGCGTCGCGCTCTTCGGCATCCCGGTGCCGGTCATCGCCTACAACGCCCAGGTGTTCCCGGCCATCCTGGCCGTGCTGCTGCTCTCGGTCGTCGAGCGCTTCTTCACGAAGCACTCGTGGGGCCCGATCCGCACGTTCTACGTGCCGCTGATGTGCCTCGTGATCGTCGCCCCGGCCACGATCTTCCTGCTCGGCCCCCTCGGCTACTGGCTCGGCTCGATGCTCACCGGCGCGATGATCGGCCTCTACGGGGCGCTCGGCTGGGTGGCCGTCGCGCTGCTGGCCGGCGTGCTCCCGCTGATCATCTCGGTCGGCATGCACAAGGCGTTCATCCCGCCGACCATCGCGACGATGGCCAGCGCGGGCAAGGACACCTTCTACCTCGCCTCCTCGCTCGCCCACAACGCGGCGGAGGCGGGCTCCAGCCTCGCGATCGCCCTGCGCACCAAGAGCGCGACCCTCCGCGCCACCGCCTTCTCGGGCGGCCTCTCGGCCCTCTTCGGGATCACCGAGCCGGCGCTCTACGGCGTCACGCTGCAGAACAAGCGCGCCCTGGTCTCCGTCATCACGGGCAGCGTCGTCGGAGGCGCCTACATCGGCGCCACGCAGGTCGCCGCGTTCGCGCTGGTCAGCCCCGGCGTCGCCAGCATCTCGATGTTCATCGACGGGCTGAACCCCTGGAACCTGCTCAACGCCGTGATCGGCCTGCTGATCTCGGTCGCCGTCTCGTTCGTCGTCTCCTTCGTCATCTGGCGCGACGACGCCTCCGCCAGCGTCCAGGCGCTCGGCGACGTGGCGGCCGACGCCGGGAGCCCGCTCGCGCTGCAGGCGCCGCTCACCGGCTCCGTCATCCCCCTCTCGGAGGTGCCGGACCCCGTGTTCTCGGCCGGCGTGCTCGGCGAGGGGCTGGCGATCCGCCCCGCCGACGGAGCCGTCCGGGCGCCGTTCGCGGGCGAGGTCATCGCGCTGCTCTCCTCTCGCCACGCCGTGGGGCTCCGCCGCGCGGACGGCGTCGAGGTGCTCATCCACGTCGGCATCGACACGGTGCAGCTGGACGGCGCGCCGTTCGAGGCGCACGTCGCGGTCGGCGACCGGGTCGAGGCCGGGCAGCTGCTCCTCACCGCCGACCTGGCCGCGATCACCGCGGCCGGCTACGACACCACGACCCCGGTGCTCGTGACCAACTCCGCCGAGTACACCGTGCTCGTCGAGGCCGCCGAGCGGATCACCGCCGGCGACCGGATCATGACCGTGACGCAGAGAGAGAAGGAGCTCGCCGATGGCGCTTCCTGACGGATTCCGATGGGGCGGCGCCCTCGCCGCCAACCAGGTCGAGGGCGCGTGGCGCGAGGGCGGGCGCGGCCCGGCGGTCAGCGACGTCGCCTCCTACAAGCCGAAGGCGGACCCGAAGGAGTACGCGATCCACCACCGCAACACGGTGGAGAGCATCACGGCGGCGATGTCCGACGACGACACCGAGTACTACCCCAAGCGCCGCGGCATCGACTTCTACCGCCGCTACCCCGGCGACCTTGCGCTGTTCGCCGAAATGGGCTTCACCACCCTCCGCGTCTCGATCGCCTGGACCCGCCTCTACCCGACGGGGGAGGAGGCGGAGCCGCTCGAGGAGGGCATCGCCTACTACCTCGCCCTCTTCACCGAGATGCGGCGCCTCGGGATCGAGCCGCTGGTCACGCTCTCGCACTACGACCCGCCGCTCGCGCTCGCGCTGAAGCACAACGGCTGGGTCGACCGCCGCACGATCGGGCTGTTCGATCGCTTCGCCCGCACCTGCTTCGAGCGCTTCGGCCACCTCGTCGACATGTGGCTGACCTTCAACGAGATCGACGGCATCATCCGCCACCCGTTCACCTCGGGCGGGATCATCGAGGAGACCGTCGAGGGCAGCGTGGAGCAGGCCTGCTACACGGCTCTGCACCACCAGTTCGTCGCCTCCGCCTCGGTCACGAGGACGCTGAAGGAGCTGTGGCCCGAGTCGCGGATGGGCTGCATGCTCACGATGCTGACCACCTACCCCAACACCTGCCACCCCGACGACGTCGCGGCGACGCAGGCGAAGGAGCGGATGCTCTACCTCTGCACCGACGTCCAGGCGGGCGGCGCCTACCCGCGCCTGGCGCTGCGGGCGCTCGAGAGCCGCGGGGTCGAGATCCCGTTCGAGGCGGGCGACGTCGAGCTGCTGCGCGAGCACCCGGTCGACTTCATCTCGTTCAGCTACTACATGTCGATGACGGAGTCGGTCCGCCCCGACGCCGAGCGCACCCCCGGCAACACGGTCCTCGGCGTCAAGAACCCGTTCCTCGAGTCGAGCGAGTGGGGCTGGCAGATCGACCCCGTCGGGCTGCGGATCTCGCTGATCGACCTCTACGACCGCTACGGCAAGCCGCTGTTCATCGTCGAGAACGGGCTCGGTATGCGCGACGAGCTGACCGAGGACGGCCGGGTCCACGACCCGTACCGGATCGACTACTTCCGCGCGCACTTCGAGCAGATGATCCAGGCCGTGGACGAGGGCGTGGAGCTGCTCGGCTACGTGAGCTGGGCGCCGATCGACCTGATCAGCGCCTCCAGCTCGCAGATCTCGAAGCGCTACGGGTTCGTGTACGTCGACATGGACGACCTCGGCCACGGCAGCACCGAGCGCTACCGGAAGGACTCGTTCTTCTGGTACCAGAAGGTCATCGCCTCGAACGGCGCGGATCTGGGATGATCCTCCTCTGCCCGGAGGCGCCGTCCGGCTCTCCGGGCAGAGGCCCCGCCACCCCCACCCCAGCCCTGACGCGGCCGTCGACGGAGACACGCATGCAGACCATCAAGAAGGTGCTCAACTCGAGCGTCGTCCTCGTCGTCGACGAGCGCGGCGTCGAGCGCGTGCTCCTGGGCAGGGGGATCGGCTTCGGAGCGAAGGCCGGCGAGGCGATCGAGCCCTCGAGCGTCGACCAGGTGTTCGTGGCGCTGGACGACTCGGATCAGCGCAACCTCGTCGAGCTCCTGGCGCAGATCCCGCCGGAGTTCGTCGAGCTCACCCGCGCGGTCGTCGCCGACGCGGAGGAGCAGGGGCTGAAGCTCGACCCGCACGTGTACCTCGCGCTCACCGACCACCTGCACTTCGCGGTGGAGCGGCAGCGGCGCGGGCTCTCGGTCGCCAACCGGCTGGCCTGGGAGATGCGGACGGTCTACCCCGTGCAGTACGCGGTGGGGGAGCGGGCGGTCGAGCGGATGCGCGAGCGCCTGGACGTGGAGCTGCCCGCCGACGAGGCCGCGAACGTCGCGTTCCACCTCGCCAACGCGGAGCTCGGCAAGGTCGGGATCGACTCGCTCCGGATCGTGCAGCTCATCCGCTCGGTGACCGCGATCATCCAGCACTCCAGCGGAGCCGCGCTCGACCGCGACGACCTCCGTTCCGCCCGCTTCGTGGCGCACCTGCAGTACTTCGCCGAGCGCTTCTTCTCGGGCGGCCTGCTCGAGAGCGAGGACGACTTCCTCTTCACCAGCCTCAGCGCCCGCTACCCGCGCGCGATCGCCTCCGCCGAGCGCGTGCGCTCCTTCGTGGCGGCCGAGTACCAGGCCGCCCTGCCCAACGAGGAGGTCGCCTTCGTGGCCCTCCACATCGCGCGCGCCGCTCCGGAGTAGCGCGCTGACCCCGGAGAACCGCATGCACCGCACCACCCCCGCCCGCCCGACGACGCCCGCGAGCGAGCGCCCGTGAGCGGCACGATCCACCTCGTCCGCCACGCCGAGACCCTCTTCAACGTCGCCGGCCAGCTGCAGGGCTGGTGCGACTCGCCCCTGACCGAGCGCGGCGAGCGCCAGGCGGCGGCCCTCGGCGAGCGGATGCGCGAGGTGCCGCTCGTCGCGGCGTTCACGAGCGACCTCACCCGCACCCGCACCACGGCGGCGGCGGCGCTCGCCGGGCACCCGTCGCTCGAGGCCGAGCCGATGGTCGAGCTCCGCGAGTGGCACTTCGGCGCCTTCGAGGGGCAGCCGAACGCCTCGCTCTGGGAGCCGGTGTTCGCCGACCACGGCTACTCCTACGTGCCCTCCTCCGCCGACTGGCCGCGGATGACCGACGCCGGGCTCGACTCGGTGCTCGACGCGATCCACCGCCACGACCCCTCCGGCCGGGCCGACAGCGGTGCCACCGTCCGCGCCCGCGTGGAGGCCGCGATCGGGCGGTTCGTGCCGGCGGCCGAGCACGGGGACGTGCTGGTCGTGACGCACGGAGCGGTGCTGGGGAGCATCCTCCGCGCGCTCGACCCCGCGCACCGGCCGCAGCGGGGCTACCCGAACTGCGCGGTGGTGTCGGTGACGGACGGCGTCATCGGCGAGGTCGACGGGAGCTGCGCGACGGCCTGACCCCGCCCCGGGCCCGGCCGTCACTTCAGCGGGTCGTTGCCCCAGTTCATCAGGGAGTAGCGCCACTTCGTCTCGGTGACATCGCCCGAGGGACGCTGCTTCGCGTGCCGGTGCACGTAGCCGACGACCTTCGTCATGTGGGCGTAGTCGTCGTCGCTCAGGTCGGCCTGCTTCGTGCCGAGCAGCTCGACGATGCGGCGCCCGCTCTCGTGGCCGACGGACTCGCCGCCGCCCTCCGGCTTCTGGCCGACCTCCTTCGACTCGTCGGTGCCGAGCCATTCCTCGAGCTCCTTCGCGGTCATGTTCACGGCGTCGTGGAACTCGTCGCGGGTCGTCCGCTTCTCGTCGTCGGTGGGCATCGCGGGGCTCCTCGGGTCGGTCGGTGACCTCCAGCGGAGCGTGTCGGTGGGGGAGAGGTCAAGCCCCGTGCGCGGTTCCAGGGCGCGCGTAGCGTCGGAGGAGTCCGCACCAGCCGACCACCGCCGGCGTCCGCCGCCGCAGAGAAGAGGCCCACATGCCCTCCCGCAACACCCTCGTCCGCAGTCTCCACGACCTCGGAGCCGCCGCCTGGTTCGGCGGCTCGCTCATGGGCGCCGTCGGCCTGAACGGCGCCGCGTCCACCTCGTCCGACCCGGCGGAGCGCCTCCGCCTCTCCTCGAACGGCTGGGCCCGCTGGACCCCTGTGCAGCTCGCCGCGATCGCCGCCCACGGCGTCGGCGGCATCGGACTCGTCCTCGCCAACAAGACCCGCCTGGCCAACCAGCAGGAGAGCCGCACGAACACCGTCGTCAAGACCGTCGTGACCGGGCTCGCCGGTGCCGCCTCGGTGATCGCCGCGGTCGCCGGAGCGACGCAGGCCAAGCACGCCGACGAGGGCGCCCCCGGCGTGACCGAGGCGTCGGAGCACAACTCGCAGGAGCTGACCACGGCCCTCCGCGTGCAGAAGGTCACCCAGTGGGCCATCCCCGTGCTGACCGCCGTCATCATCGTCCTCGGCGCCCAGCAGGGCGAGCAGCAGCGCCCCGTGAAGGGCCTCTTCGAGACCACGGCGCGGATGTTCCGCAAGTAGTCCCCGCGCTCGCGCGCAGAACGTCGGCTGAGAGTGCCCGCCGTCCCCCGAGGGTGGAGGGCGGCTGCTCTCGGCCGACGTTCTGCGTGCGGGGTCCGGCTAGCGGCGCGAGGGCCGGCGGCGGACGGTCAGCGCGAGGGCTCCCGCGCCTCCCGTGATCAGCGCGAGGGCCAGGGCCGCCAGACCGGTCGTCCCCTCGGCGCCGGTGTGCGCGAGGGCGGCTCCGGGCCTCGGAGTCGAGGTCGGCGCCGGTGCGACCGGTGCCGTGCTCGGCGTCGCGGTCGGCTGCGGGCCCGGCGCCGTGGTCGGCGCAGTGGTGGGGGCCGAGGTCGGCGCCGTCGTCGGCTCCACCGGCGGGGCGGTCGGCGTGGCGGTCGGCTCGGGCGTCGGCTCGGTGACGGCGAGCTCCGGAGTGGAGGCCGGAGCCACGCGGTGCAGCGTCGCCTGCTCGTAGTCGTACGACATCGCCAGCAGCGACGCGTCGGCGCCGCGCGGAGCGGCCAGCTCGAGGCCTGCCGCCGCACCCGTGGAGGTGAAGCCCGCGGGGAGCGAGACGGTCGGCACGCCCGTGTTCGCTCCGACGTCGCAGAACGTCGTGCCCGCCCAGTCGGGGGTGGCCGAGGTGGCGCTCGTGGGCATCGCCAGAGCGTCGAGCTCGTGATCCTCGAAGTACTGGTCCATGGCGGCCTTGCCGGCGTCCTGCTCGGCGACGGCCGCGTCGTAGGCCGGGTTCGGCACGTCCTCGTTGCTGAGGAAGTAGTCGATGTCGCCCTGGGTCAGGGACGACTTCCCGTCGGCGATCACGTCTGAGAAGGTCAACGCGTCGGCCGGCTCGGTGAGCGCGTCGAGGCCCTCGGGCCAGGTCGCCTCCGTCGACGCGAAGAAGGAGTCGATGCTCGGCCGCATGTCGATCCATCCGCCGGGCTTGAGGGTGCCCGAGACGAACTCCCGGGTGAAGTCCGGCACCTCCACGACCTCGGCGCCCTGTGCGCGCAGGTCGGCCACCGCCGCGTCGACCAGAGCGGTGGTCTCGGCCAGACCCGGGCGGGCCGGGTCCTCCTCGTAGTCCCAGCGCACGTAGCCGATGCGCTTCCCCTCGAGTGCGGTGTCGCTCAGCCCCGCCACGAAGGAGTCGGAGTCGATGCTCTGCGCGATGACGGTCTGCGGGTCGGTCGGGTCGTACCCGGCCAGCACCTCCATCAGGAGGGCCGCGTCGGTGACGGTCGTCGTCATCGGTCCCGAGACGTCCTGGCGCAACGACAACGGCACGATGCCGGTGACGCTGGTGAGGCCCATGGTCGGCCGGTACCCGACGAGGCTCTGGTGCGCGCTCGGCCCGACGATCGAGCCGCAGGAGTCGGTCCCCAGCCCGGCTGGGGCGTAGCCGGCGGCGACCGCGGCTCCCGTGCCGCCGCTGGATCCGCTGGCGCTGTTCGCCTGGTTGTACGGGTTGTTCGTCCGCCCGCGCTCGGAGCTCAGCGTGTACGTGCCGTGCCACGCGAACTCCGCCATGTTCGTCTTGGCGAGGATGATCGCGCCGGCGTCGCGGAGACGCTGCACCGCGGTGGAGTCCAGAGCCGTCCGGTAGGTGTGCAGGGAGGCGCTGCCGGCGGTGGTCGGCATGTCGAAGGTCGCGTAGTTGTCCTTCACCAGGATCGGGACGCCGTGGAGAGGTCCGCGGATCGAGCCCGCGGCGCGCTCGGCGTCGAGGGCCGCGGCGGTGGCGAGGGCGTCGGGGTTGGCCAGGATCACGGCGGCGAGTCCGGGCTGGTCGCCGTAGGGGTCGTCGTAGGCCGCGATGCGGTCGAGGTAGCGCTGAGTCACGGCGACCGAGGTCGTCGCCCCCGACTCGAGGAGCGCGAGTGCGTCGGTGATGCTCAGGTCGACGACGGCGGGAGCCGGGGCGGCGTCCGCGACGGACGCAGCAGCGGAAGGGGCCGTCACCGCTGCTCCGAGCGCGAGCCCGGAGCAGACAGCTGCCGCGGCGGTGAGCCGGACGGCACGACTAAAAGAGGAGGGAGAGGGGGAGGGAGACAAGCGTGCACCTTCGGATCGAGTGGGAGGGAGCTTGGAACCTCCCCAGTATCTGAAGCGCTCATTGCGGCGCTGTTTCAGCGGAGTGACGATCGACGGCGCGGTCTCGCGCGTCAGGTCGTGAACCAGGGCGAGCGGCGCGTCGACGGCCTCGGGTCTCTCGGCATGCGCGTGATCGATCGCGTCCGAGCCGCCCGTCGACAACTCTCCGGAGCAGTTGACCGCCCTATCTCTACATAGGTAGCGTCGTCCGTGTGCAGCCACTCCCTCGCCTCACGTCCGCCACCGCGGACGTCCTCCGGACCCTCCTCGACGCCGACGGCCCGACCTGGGGCATGGTCGTGATCAAGGCCACCGGGCGACCGGCGGGCAGCGTCTATCCGATCCTGGAGCGGCTCGAGGGAGCGGGCTGGGTGGTCTCGGAGTGGGAGGCCGCGAGCGAGCGGAGCGGCCCGCGTCGCCGGCTCTACGAGCTGACCGCGGAGGGCGCCCCGGCAGCCCGGGCCGCCGTCGAGCGGATGCGGTCGACCGCGCGGACGGCGCCGCGAGCGGCGGAGGCGACCGCATGAGCGCGCTTCTGCGGCTCCTGTCGCTGCTGCTGCCCCCGCTCGCCCGCGAGCGCTACCTCGAGGAGTGGCGGGCCGACCTGGCCGGGGCCGCCGAGCTGGGACTGCCCCGGCGCGGCGTCGTCCTCGGAGCGCTCGCCCTGCTGGTGAGCGTCGACCGCGACCTGCCCGCGCACACCGGCGAAGCGCGGGGCACGCTCCCGCGCCGCCTCGCCCGCCGCGGACTCGCGCTCTTCGCCGCGGCCGCGCTGATGCTGAGCGGCATCGCGCTGACCGGCGGCGGGATCGTCCCCGAGCCGGGTGCCGCCTCCGACACCGCCCTGGCCGCCGTCGGCGTCGTGCAGACCGCGGTGCTCGTCGCCGCCGTCGCGGTCGCGGTCCTCGGCGCGGTCCACCTCCTCGGCGCTGCGGCGTCGGCCCGCACGGTGCTCGCGCGGATCTCCCTGGTCGCCGCCGTCGTCGGCCCGGTGCTCACCGCGGCCGGCCTCCTCCTCCCCGGACCCCTCGCCCTCGTCGGCCTGCCCGTCTCCCTCGCCGGACTCGTCTGCGGGGCGATCGTCCTCGGCGGCTCGCGGACCATCGCCCTCGCACCGCGGACGGCGACCCGCGCTCAGCGCCTCCCCGTCGCGCTCGCGGGCCTCGCGCTCGTGGCGGGCGTCACGGTGGTGGGCGCGGTGGATCTGCTGGTCTGGAATCCGCAGGCGAAGGTCCCCGGCGTCGCCCTGGCGGAGATCTACGCGACCATGTCCGAGCGCGACGGCTTCGAGTTCGGCTCCCACGCGATCTGGGTCACCGGGTGGGCCGCGTTCTGGACGGCCGCCGCGATCGTCGTGACGGTCGGCGCCCTGGTCGGCCGGAGGTCGCCGCTCACTCCGCGGCGGATCGCGGTGCTCATGCTCGCCCTGGTCGCCGGTGCCGTCGTCTTCCGCTTCTTCGCCGGGTTCGGCTTCGGGATGTCGGTCGCCGACACCTTCGTGACCTCCGGCGGCGACGGCTCCCTGGTCTCGGCGATCCTGCCGCCGCTCGGACAGCTCGCGCTCACCGGCGCCGCGATCGCGGTGGGCTGGGCGCCCCGGGTCGCCCGGCCGACGGCGGCCTCCGCGGCCTGACAGTGCTCGTGCCGGCGGAGACTTTCGCCCGGCCGGCCCGGGATCCGCGAGAACGGGACTGCCTGCCGACGTACTTCCCTTCCTTGTGAACACGAACGGCCCGTTCCGGCGCGGCCGAGCGCCCTCCGACCTACTCCAGGCGCCGCAGGAAGCGGGCCGGCTGGTCGAGGAAGCCGCGCCAGGTCCGCACCAGGTCGAGGTCGTCGTAGCGGCAGCGGCGCAGGCCCGCCTCGTCGAGCTCGTAGAGGTCGGCTCCGGGGAGGGCGGCGAGGATCGGCGAGTGCGTGGAGAGGACGACCTGCGAGCCGCCGGCGACCAGGTCGCGCAGCTGCCCGATCAGGGCGAGGCAGCCCGACACCGAGAGGGCCGACTCCGGCTCGTCGAGGAGCCACAGCCCGCTGATCCGGGAGCGGTTCGCCACGATGTCGAGGAACGACTCGCCGTGGCTCCGCTCGTGGTACCCGCCGTCGATCCCCACCTCCTCCAGGTAGCTGAAGAAGCCGTGCATCGTCTCGGCGCGGAGGAAGAAGCCGCGCTTGGACGCCCCGGCCCCGCGGACCAGCTGGAGGTGCTCGGCCAGGTCCGACTCCGAGGCGCGGGAGGAGTGCATCGCACCCGTGGATCCGCCCTCCGCGTTCAGCCCGTAGGCGAGGGCGACCGCCTCGAGCAGCGTCGACTTGCCCGAGCCGTTCTCGCCGGTGATCACCGTCACCTGGCCGAGATCCCAGCCCTCGGCCAGCACCTGCCGCACGGGCGCGAGCGTCGCGGGCCAGCGCGCGAGGTCGGCGGGGTGCTCGGGTCGGGCCTGCACGCGGCGCACCGGGAGGGTCGAGAACACCCGGTCAGTCAAGCAGGTCGACGCTCCAGCCGGCCTCGGCCAACGCGCGGGCCGTGTCGGCGCGGGGGGAGTAGGGGAGGTCGTCGGCGCCGACCACGCGGTAGTCGGTGTCGCCGGGGCCGACCCAGAGGACGGAGTCGGAGGGGCCGGCCCGGTGCAGCGCGGCGCGGACGGCGTCGGCCGGCTCCGCGATCTCGAGCACCTCGCAGCGCTCGACGCGGCGGGCGCCGTCGACCAGGGCGCGGCGGATCCGCGCGGGGTCCTCGAAGCGCGGGTGGTGGTCGGTGACGATCACCAGGTCGGCGCGCTCGGCGGCGGCTCGGCCCATCGGCGCGCGCTTGCTCGGGTCGCGGTCGCCGTCGGCGCCGAGGAGGACGAGCACGCGGCCGGGCGTCACCTCGCGGAGGGCGTCGACGGTGCGCGCGACCGAGTCGGGCGTGTGCGAGAAGTCGAGGAACACCCGCGGCCCGTCGGCACCGGACACGAGCAGCGTCCGCCCGGGAACGGTGACGTCGATCCCGGAGCCGACCGCCGCGGCCACCCGGTCGCGCGCCTGGCCCGCCTCGATCAGCATCACCAGCGCGAGGGCCGCGTTCGAGGCCATGTGGCGTCCGAGGAGCGGGACGGAGGTGATCGTCGACCAGCCGTCCCGGGCGGTGAGCCGGAAGCGGGTGCGGTCGACCGCGGTCTCGAGCACGTCGATCCTCCAGTCGGCTCCGTCCCCGGCCGAGAGCGTGACGACCGGGACGGAGGCCTCGCGGGCGACCCGGCGCCCCGCCTCCGTGTCGACGACCACGACGCCGCGGCGGCTCCGCTCGGGCGTGAACAGCCGCTGCTTGGCGCGGAGGTACTCGTCCAGGTCGCCGAAGTCGTCGAGGTGGTCGTGGCTGAGGTTGGTGAAGCCGGCGACGTCGAGCACGATCCCCTCGACCCGCGAGCGCACGAGCGCCTGGGCGCTGACCTCGATCGCCGCCGCCTCGACGCCGTCCTCCGCCATCCGGGCGAGGAGCGCGTGCAGCTCGGAGGCCTCGGGCGTGGTGAGGCGGCTGGCGACGACGTGGTCGGCGCTGCGGCGCTCGGCGGTGGAGCTCAGCCCGGAGACGACGCCCAGCTGCCGGAGCACCGCGTCGAGGAGGTGCACGGTGCTGGTCTTGCCGTTGGTGCCGGTCACGCCGAGGAGCACCGGTCCGCTCCTCGTGCCGTACACCTGCGCGGCGACCGGGCCGAGGGCGGCGCGGGGGTCGTCGCTGAGGAGGACGGGCAGTCCGGAGGCGCGGGCCTCGTCGAGCCCGCCCGCGTCGGTGAGCACGGCGACCGCTCCTGCCGCCGCAGCGTCGGCCGCGAACCGGGCCCCGTGGCTCCTCCCTCCGGGGAGCGCGGCGAAGAGGGCGCCGGGGCCCGCCTCGGTGTGCGCGACGGTCACCGCAGTGATGCGGACGTCGGAGCCGTCGCCGTGGAGGCGGAGCCGATCGCTCGCGAGGTCGGCGAGCGCGACACCGGCGGCGTGGAGCGGTTCGAGGAGCCGGAACACCGGCATGCGGGCCTCCTGCGGGGCGGGCGGGGCGGTGTCGCCGAGGGCCCGCGGGCGCCGCCGGGCGACCGGAGGGGGAGGGCCGAGTGGCCCATGCCTCAGCCTGCGCGCCGCTCCCCCCGATCGGGGAGGCCCTTGCCACCACCCGCGCGGGCCGCTACCCGCCTCCGCCTACTGCCGCGAGAACGCCTCCTGGTACAGCGCCGCGAGCTCGGGGGAGCTCTCGCCGCTGAGGCCGCAGGTCAGGATCGTGTCGCCGTCAGCCGCGACCAGGTAGTCGACCCCGGTCTCGAAGACGATGGGGGCCCCGTCCACCGCCGTCTCCCTGCCCTGGGTGACTGTGACGCCGTCGCCGACCTCGCCCGCGTAGCGCTCGAGCACGTGCAGGGTGACGGTGCTCCCGTCGATCGAGCGGACCTCGGCCCGGAACGCGAGCTGAGCGGGGGCCAGCGCGGCGGCCGTCACCGGCGAGCACGTGGCCAGCGGCCCGCCCGTGCTCGGCAGGATCAGCGTCGAGGTGCTGCCCCCGCCCACGCCGAGCGCGAAGGGCAGCAGGAGGGAGGCGGCGGCCCCGGCGCTCAGCGCGCCGACTCCCACGATCAGCCAGGGGGAGCGGCGGCGGGAGTGCACCGTCCGCGTGCCCTCGCCCGTCGCGGCGGCGATCTGCTCGGCGAGCTCGTCGCGGTCGAGCGCGGGGAGGCTCCGCGCGGGGTCGACCGTGCGGAGGAGGCGGCGGACGTCCTCGTCGTCGGTTCCGGTCATCGGAGTCCCCCTTCGGGCGCGTGCGGGTCGGTGGAGTCGTAGAGCTCGGCGAAGCGGCGCCGCGCGCGATGGAGGCGGATCGAGACGGCGTTCGCCGTGACTCCGAGGACCGCGGCGATCCCGCGGACGTCGAGCTCCTCCCACGCCCAGAGGCGCAGCAGCTCGGCGTCCTGCTCGCGCATCCGGGCGAGCACGAGGCGCACGGTCTCCTCCGCGCCCGACGCCTCGCCCTCGTCGATCTGCACCTGGGGCGGATCGACGACCGCGATCCGCTGGGCGAGCATGACCTGGCGGCGCTGCATCCGCCGGGCGTTCTGCAGCTGGAGCCGGGCGACGCCGATCGCCCACGGCACCGGGTCGTCCTCGGGCACGTCGGCGCTGCGGCGCCAGAGCACCGAGAGCGTCGCGGCGAGCACGTCGTCGGCGGTGGCGGAGTCGGTGCGCCGCCAGAGGTAGCGGCGGACGGGATCGGCGACCGCGGCGGCGACCGCGGCGAACCGGTCGGGACCCGCGAGGGGAGCTGGCATGTGCCTCATGCTCCCTCCTGTCCGGGATCGGCGCACATCTTTCACCGGCGCGCCGGGCGGGACTCCGCGCTCTCCCAGCAGCGCAAGAGCGCGGGTCGGCGCTCAGCGCCGCGAGGCGCCGACGAACTCCAGCCAGCCGGCCACGAACGGCTCGATGTCGTCCACCTCGTCCAGCGCGAGAGCGTCCAGATCGACTCCGCGGCACTCCAGCGTGAGGACGTGCCCGCGCACCCACGCGGCCGCGCGCACGGCCCCGGCTCCCTCCCACACCTCGAAGGGCTCCGGAGCCCCGTCGACCGGGATCTCCGCGATCCGCGTGGGAGCGGGCAGCGCCTCCGGCTGCACGAACGAGACGGGCGCCTCCTCGCGGCAGCAGAGCAGCGCGACGTCGTGCCGCGGATCGCCGAGGGTCGTGCGGATCTCGACGGAGGGCCCCGGCCCGCCCGGGACCGCGTCGTCGGCGAGGAACGAGAGCCCCCGCGGGCCGCCCGTCAGCGTCCACTCCGCCAGCAGCCGCGGACCGCTCCAGCCCGAGACCGCCCAGAGCGGGAGGTCGCCGAACGACCCGCGGATCCGCGCGACCCGCTCGGCGAGGTGCGCGGAGAACTCCTCCTCGCCGAGACGCCGCGCTCCGTCCATGGCCCGATCGTAGGTCGGGTGCCTCGGCACGGCCAGACCCCTCGCTACTGTGAACGTCGACCCCCGCCTCCCTTCCCCGCCGAGGAGCCCCATGCCCATCTGGACCCTGCACGGAGACGGCCGCACCGTCGAGCCCGGCGCCGTCGTCGCCCCCGGCGAGCGGCTCGCCTGGCCGGCGACGATCGCCATCGGAATCCAGCACGTCGTCGCCATGTTCGGAGCGACGTTCCTCGTGCCCGTGCTCACCGGGTTCCCGGTCGCCACGACCCTGCTCTTCTCCGGACTCGGGACGCTGCTGTTCCTCCTGATCACGCGCAACCGGCTCCCCAGCTACCTCGGCTCGAGCTTCGCCTTCATCGCGCCCGTCACGGCCGCGACCGCCGTCGGAGGGACGGGGTCGGCGCTCGCCGGAGTCGTCGCCGTGGGCCTCCTCCTGGCCGCCGTCGGCGTCCTCGTGCAGGTCGTCGGCCTCGGCTGGATCGACAGGCTGATGCCGCCGGTCGTCGCCGGCGCGATCGTGGCCCTGATCGGGTTCAACCTGGCTCCGACCGCGTACCTCAGCTTCAAGCAGGCGCCGATCACCGGGACGATCACGCTCGCCGCGATCATCCTCTCGAGCGTGTTCCTCCGCGGCTTCCTCGGCCGCGTCTCGATCTTCCTCGGCGTGGTCATCGGCTACGTCGTCGCCCTGCTGCGGAACGAGATCGACTACTCCGCGGTCGGTGCGGCCGACTGGTTCGGCCTGCCGCCGTTCACCTTCCCCGACTTCGCCTCCGGATCCACGTGGTCGGGCATCGCGATGTTCCTGCCGGTCGTGCTCGTCCTCATCGCCGAGAACGTCGGACACGTCCGCGGCGTCGCGACGATGACCGACGCCTCCGCCAACGCCAGCACCGGCCGGGCCCTGATCGCGGACGGTGTGGCGACCACCCTCTCCGGCGCCTTCGGCGGCTCCGGCACCACGACCTACGGCGAGAACATCGGAGTGATGGCGGCCACCCGCGTGTACTCGACGGCCGCCTACTGGGTCGCCGGCGTCACCGCGATCCTGCTCAGCCTCTCGCCCAAGGTCGGCGCCGTCTTCAACTCGATCCCGGCCGGAGTCCTGGGCGGCGCGACCACCGCGCTCTACGGCCTGATCGGCGTGATCGGCATCAAGATCTGGATCGACAACCGCGTCGACTTCTCGCGCCCGGTCAACCAGTACACCGCCGCGGTCTCCCTCGTGATCGCGATCGCCGGCTTCTCGTTCTCCTCCGGCGGCTTCGAGCTCGGCGGCATCGTCCTCGGCGCCGGCGCCGCCCTCGTGATCTACCACCTGGGCAACGCCATCGCCCGCTGGCGCCGCACCGGCGCCGACGACGGCGGCCCCCTCCCCGCCATCGGCCAGCTCGGCGGGGACCCGCAGGACCGCTGACCACGGCCTGCTCCGTCCTGCCGCTCCCGAGACGCCGCCGTGCCGTCCGGACGCCGCCCGCCCGCGGACGTCCCGGCGTGCGCGGCGGCGTCTCGGGCGCCCGACGGAGCCGTCCCGGCGCGCGCACCGCAGCACCGCCTCCGCTTACCACGTTCGGGTCAGTCCGCAACCCGGTGCGCTCCCAGGCGGCTCCCGCCTAACGTCGAGCGTGACGACCGCAGCAGCGGAACGCCGCACACCGAGTGAGACAGCAAGGAGCACCACCGTGCCGCAGATCATCGAGACCGTCGACGTCAACGTCCCCGTGTCCGTCGCCTACAACCAGTGGACCCAGTTCGAGGAGTTCCCGCGCTTCCTCGACGAGGTCGAGTCGATCCAGCAGGTCACCGACACCCTCACCGTCTGGAAGGTGAAGGTCGGCCCCGTCGAGCGCGAGTTCGAGGCGAACATCACCGAGCAGCACCCCGACGAGCGCGTCGCGTGGAACAGCACCGGCGGCGAGACCGACCACGCGGGCGTCGTCACCTTCCACAAGCTCTCCGACACCGAGACCCGCGTCACCGTGCAGCTCGACTGGGAGCCCAAGGGCTTCCTCGAGACGCTCGGCTCGCTCGTCGGCGCCGGCAGCCATGCCGTGAAGAAGGACCTGAACAACTTCAAGGAGTACATCGAGAAGCAGGGCACCCCCGACGGTGCCTGGCGCGGCGACGTCGAGGCCTGAGCCGTGACCGACGCAGCCACCTCGTCCGAGGGCGAGAAGAAGGCGAACGGTCTCGGCGACGACGAGACCATCCCGCAGTCCGAGGACGGGCTGGCGGTGGGGGTCTCCGGAGACTCGCACTTCAACCCCGAGGAGGACGCTCCCGAGGAGCCCTCCGAGAGCTGACGCTCTCCTCCGGGGAGCCCGACCGCTCTCCTCCGCGAGATGCCACTTGTGCACATGACACGCCGCGAGGCGCGCGCACAGGTGGCATCTCGCGGTTGACGGCTCAGCGCCAGGCCCGGGTGTACTGCGGCGGCACCGGCAGGTCCGCGCCGAGCTCGTGCGCCATCCGCACCGGAGCGTTCGGGTCGCGCAGCAGCTCGCGGGCGAGCAGCACGACGTCGGCGTCGCCGTTCGCGACCACGCCCTCCGCCTGCTCCGCCGTGGTGATGAGTCCCACGGCGCCGACCAGCGCACCGGTCGCCTTCCGCAGGTCGCGCGCGAACGGCACCTGGTAGAGGGGCGCCACCGGGATGCTGGCGTGCACGAGTCCGCCGGTCGACACGTCGAAGAGGTCCACGCCCTCGGCGCGCGCCCACTCCGAGACGGTGATCGTCTCCTCCAGCGTCCAGCCGCCCTCGGCCCAGTCGGTCGCGGAGAAGCGGACGAGCAGAACGAGCTCCCCGATCTCGGCGCGGACCGCGCGGACGACCTCGAGCAGCAGGCGCGCCCGGTTCTCGAGGGAGCCGCCGTAGGAGTCCTCGCGCGTGTTCGAGAGCGGCGACAGGAACTGGTGGAGCAGGTACCCGTGCGCGGCGTGCAGCTCGATCACGTCGAAGCCGGCGTCCGCGGCGCGGCGGGCGGAGGCGCGGAACGCCTCGACGAGGCCGGGCAGCTCGTCCGCCGCCAGCTCGCGCGGCTCCGCGTAGCCCTCGAACGCGACGGCCGAGGGAGCGACGGTCGGCCAGCCGCCGTCCTCCAGCGGCACGGATCCGCGTCCGCTCCATTCGCGGTAGGTCGACGCCTTCCGGCCCGCGTGGGCGAGCTGCACGCCGGCGAGCGCGCCCTGCCCGTGCACGAACTCGACGATCGGAGCCCAGGCGTCGCGCTGCTCGTCGTTCCACAGCCCGGTGTCCCAGGGGCTGATCCGCCCCTCGGGGACGACGGCGGTGGCCTCCGCGATGACGACGCCCGATCCGCCGCGCGCGAGCCCGCCGAGGTGCACGAGGTGCCACGAGGTGGGCACGCCGTCCTGCGCCTCCACCGAGTACTGGCACATCGGTGCCGCCCAGAGGCGGTTGCGCGCGGTCCTCGAGCGGAGCGTCAGCGGCTGGAACAAGGCGGTGTCGGTCATGTCTCTCCTGTCGTGCTTCTCCGCGGAACGCCGCTTCGGCAGGCGATACGCCGATGAGGGCGTACGGCGGCGGCATCTCGCGGAGGGGGTCACGTGCTCCAACCGGGAGGAGAGCCCGGCTATGCCCGGATCAGCGCGGCCAGGTCGACCCGGGCGCGTCCTGCCAGACGGTGCTCGGCGGAGCGAGCGACTCCAGCTCCTCGAACAGCGCGTCGGGGATCTCGAGCGCGTCGTCGGCCACGAAGGAGTCGTAGTGCTCGGCGGAGGTGGCGCCGACGACCGTCGTCGTCACGCGGGGGTCGCGCGTCGAGAACTGCAGCGCGGCGGCGGCGAGCGGCACGCCCGCCCGGTCGCAGGCCGCTCCCATCGCCGCGACGGCGTCGACGATCTCGCGCGGCGCCGGCTGGTAGGCGTAGGAGGCGACCGGCTCCGGCCAGCGTGCGAGGGCGCCTCCGCCGTAGACCGCCGCGTTGACCACGATCACGCCGCGGTCGACGGACGCGTCGATCAGCTCCTCGGAGGAGCGGTCGACGAGCGTGAAGCGGTTGTGGGTGATCACGGCGTCGAACAGGCCGGTGTCGACGTAGTGGCGCAGCATCGGCGCGGGTCCGCCGGAGATCCCGATCGAGAGGGCGACGCCCGCCTCCTTCATCGCGACGAGCGCGCGGACCGAGCCGTCCTCGGCGAAGGCCTCGTCGTACGAGATGCGCTCCGGGTCGTGCAGGTAGAGGAGGGGGAGGACGTCCATCCCGAGGCGCTCGCGGCTCTCGTCGAGGCTGCGGCGCATCCGCTCGGCCGAGTAGCTGCCGGTGCTCGGGTCGCGGTCGAGCTTGGTGACCACGGTGATCCCCTCGGGGACGCCGCCGCGGGCCTGCAGGGCCTCGCCGATCAGGCGCTCGCTGTGGCCGCCGGCGTACTCGTTCGAGGTGTCGACGACGGAGACGGCGCGGGTGGCGGCGTCGGAGTCGAGGACGCGCTCGAGGGCCGGCACCCGGTCGAGGTCGGCGACGCGCTCGGGGCGCCAGGAGGTGCCGAGGGTCAGCCGGGTGACGGTGGCGCCGGACGGGCCGAAGGGCCGGAGGCGGGAGGACTGCGGAGTCATCCGCTCAGCCTGGCAGCGCCGGGGTCCTCCCCGCATCCCGCGGAGGATGAACGGTCAGTGGACGAGAGTGCTCAGCCCGACCACGCCGAAGCCCGGAAGCGTCGTCGCGAGCGTCCCGGCGGAGAGGTGGGCGATCCGGAGGCCGGCGATGGAGCGGAGCGGCGCGGCCGCCTCCGAGGTCGACGAGGTGTCGTGCTCGACGGGGCCTTCCGCGGGGCTCGACGACCGGGCGGCGGACCGGCCCGAGGCCACCCTCACGGCGGGACGCGGGCCGGTGGTGCGGCCTAGGCTCGGCGCGTGACCGTCGATACCGCCGCCGCCGCCGACTCCTCCGCCCGCTCCGCCGTGCTCGACGCTCTCGCCACTCCGGCGCTGGTGCTCGACGAGGCGGTGCTCGACCGCGACATCGCCGCCGTCGCCGCGGCTGCCCGCGAGCGGGGTCTGGCGCTCCGCCCCCACGCGAAGACCCACAAGTCGCTCGAGATCGCCCGGCGCCAGCTCGCCGCGGGGGCCGTCGGGCTCACCGTCGCGACCGTCTCGGAGGCCGAGGTCTTCGCCGCGGGAGGGATCCGCGACCTCTTCATCGCCTACCCGCTCTGGCTCGACGCCGAGCGCGCCGGGCGGCTCCGCCACGTCCTCGCGAGCGCCCGTGTGCGGGTCGGCGTCGACTCGGCGGAGTCGGCCGAGCGCCTGGCCGCGGCCCTGCCCGAGCGCGAGGGGCTCGAGGTCGTCGTCGAGATCGACTCCGGCCACCACCGCAGCGGCGTGCTCCCCGCCGAAGCCGGCGCGATCGCCGCGGCCGCCGTCTCGGCCGGGCTCGACGTCGCCGGCGTCTTCACCTTCCCCGGCCACAGCTACGCGGCCGGCAACGGAGCGGCGGCCGCCCGCGACGAGGCGCGCGCGCTCGCCGAGGCGGTCGCGTCGCTCGCGGCGTCCGGAGTCGAGGCCCGCGTGGTCAGCGGAGGCTCGACCCCCTCGGCCGCGTTCGCCGACTCCTCGGTGCTCACGGAGCTGCGCCCCGGGGTCTCGGCCCTCGGCGACGCCCAGCAGTGGGAGATCGGCACGATGACGCCCGAGGACATCGCCGTCACCGTCCTCGCCACGATCGTGTCCCGCCGCGGCGACCACCTGATCGCCGACGCGGGCAGCAAGGTGCTCTCCTCCGATCGTGGCGCGGCCTCGAGCGGCTTCGGCCGCCTCCCGGAGCACCCGGAGGCGCGCATCCCGGTGCTCTCGGAGCACCATGCGACGATCACCGGTGTCGACCTGCCCGTGGGGACGCGGGTGCGGATCGCGCCGAACCACGTCTGCGTCGCGGTGAACCTGGCCGACGAGTACCGCGTCCTCCTCCGCGACGGCGGCGGCGCCGTCTGGCCCGTCGACGCCCGCGGGCGGAACAGCTAGGCGATCCGCGAGCGCGGGATCCGCAGGCCGAGCAGCGCGCTCGCCGCCAGCAGCACGAAGGCGGAGGCGAAGGCCGCGGTCGGCGATGCGGCGTCGGCGAGAGCGCCTGCGAGCAGCGGCCCGATCACGCCGCCCAGGTCGGACGCGGCCTGGAACACCGAGACCGGCTTGCCGCCGCGCTCGCCCGCGGCGTCACCGACCAGCGCACCCGGGGCCGTGCCCATGAAGGCGGCCGCCGCTCCGTAGACGCAGAGCAGCACGACGAGCAGCCACAGCTCCGAGACGAACGGCATCGCCAGCATCGCCACCGCCGCGACGGAGAATCCGCCGATCAGCGCCGGGCGCCGGCCGACCGTGTCGACGAAGCGGCCGGCGGGCGCTAGCGCGATCGTCTGCACCACCGCGGCGATCGCGAACGCGATGCCGGTCCAGGCGGGCTGCCCGCCGAGCCCCTCGACGACGAGCACGGGGACGAGCGTCGCGCGGACTCCCATCGCCGACCAGCCGAGGGCGAAGTTCGCCAGCACCGCGCTCTGGTACCGGCGGTCGCGGGCGACCTCGCGCAGGGGCTTCGTCCTCGCCGCGGCGGACGGTGCCGCGTCGCGCTCCGGCCGCTGCAGCAGGATCAGCCCGACGAGCCCCGCGATCGCGAGCGTGCCGGCGTAGAAGAAGAAGGGGGCGGTGAGCGAGATCGCCGTGAGCACGCCGCCCACCGCGGGGCCCGCCATGCCGCCGAGCAGGAAACCGCCCTGGTAGAAGCCGATCGAGCGGCCGCGCCGCTCCGGGCTCGCGGTGCGCAGGAGGAGCGTCATCGCCGCGACGGAGAACATCGCGGAGCCGATGCCGCCGACTCCGCGCAGCAGGAGGAGGTGCGGGTAGTCGGAGGCGAAGCCGACCAGCGCCGAGGAGAGCGCGACGATGCCGATGCCGACGGCGAGCACGACCCGCTCGCCGAACCGGTCGACGAGCGGCCCCACGAACGGATTCGCGACCAGCCGCATCAGCGCGAACGCCGAGACGACCGCGCCGACCGCCGTGTAGTCGACGCCGAAGCTGCGCACGTAGGTCGGCAGCACCGGCACGACGACGCCGAACCCCAGCATCACGAAGAAGGCGACGACCCCCAGCACGAGCACGTCCCGCGGCAGTCGCTCGCTGTCTCGGGAACGCCACGGGAATCGCACCTGTCGACGCTACCCCTTCTCGAGGGCCCGGCCCGCGCCTCGATGTGTCGAGTTCGCGCCGACCGTCCGACACCCTCTCCGCGATGGATGCTGTCCCAGGACCCGATGGATCTGCCGGCGAATGAGGAGACGTCATGAAGAGTTCTATGTGTTTCGGGTCCGGTCTCGCTGTCGTCGCGCTGGCGCTGACGTCGGTTCTCGGGGCGCAGGTGGCCTCGGCCGCTCCGATTCAGCCGAACAAGAACTGCGAGGACGAGTTTCAAGGGGGGTGCGTGAAGTGGTACACCGGCGTCTCGACCTGCGATCACATCGTCGAGACCAGTGCCCCGGAACATCGCAAGAAGGCCTGCGCGGTCTGGGTCACGACGGGGACGATGCACATCGAGCGATGAACGATGGTGGACCGCACGACCGCCTCGTCGGCGGTACTCGTATCCGTGCTGCTCCTCGTGGGCTGCACCGAGCCGGGAGGCGATCAGGAGGCCGCTCCCTGTGTCCCGCTCGAGCGCACGTGGAACGACTACGCGCCGGAACTCGATCCCGTTCTGCGTCCACCGTTTCGCGAAGCCCTCGAGGGCTTCGACGAGAGCTCCTCGAACTCGATCGCGTCCGACGCTGCTCGTCTCGCCACGAGCAATCTGCTCTCCGCGATCTCCGGGGATCGACGAGCGAGCGAGTACTTCTGGAACGCCATGGACCTGATCGGCCGTGAGTGCGCCGAGGCGGGAGCCCCGCTGTCGTTCGACCACCACGGCGAGCAGTTGACCACGGGGAGCAGTGCCGTCCACGGGCGCCCGCCCTGGGCTCTCGATCCGCCGCCTCAGCCGGAGAGCGGCACGATCGAGCCGACGATCCCGGAGTAGCTCACGTAGTAGAGGACGCCGTCGCGGTGGAGGACGCCGCGGCCGGGGTAGCTCTCGTCCGGTCCGTCGGGCCCGTCGAGGAAGCCCGGAGCCGCGGTGTCGTCGGCGGTGAACCCCTCGGCGAGGAGCACGGCGCTCCGGTCAGGCCACTCCGCGTCCGGGACCGCCAGCTGCCCGACCACGACCGACACGTCGCCCTGGCCGCTCCACCGGCAGAGCACCCCGTCCTCGGCGATCTCCTGCACGACGGGGTAGTCGACGTCGTAGACCGTCACCTCGGGTGAGAGGGCGAGACCGTCCTCGGCGAGCGACCCCTCCTCGTCGGCGGTGAGCAGGTCCTCGCAGGGGAGCAGGGCGGTGGCCGGGGTCGCGGTGGGCAGCGGAGTCGTGCTGCCGGCGCTCGCGGTCGGCACGGCACTGCTCGTCGTCGGTGCGCTCGAGACCAGCGGTGGAGCGGTCGTCGGGGCCGTCCCCTCGTCGGCGCTCCCCGTGCAGCCGCTCAGCGCGAGCAGCCCCGCCGCGCAGGCGAGCAGCACACCGGCGCCCCTCGCGGTCGTCGTCCGGATCATCGCGAGCCCCCTCGTCCGCGGCGGCCGCGTCGCCGCCCCCTCGATCCTCTCCTCCGCCCTTGTCGGCTGTCCACCGCCCCCGGCCGGCGCCGGGGGCGACTACCGCTTCGGCCCCGCGCCGATCGCCCAGACCCGCGGCGGCACGGTGCCGTTGACCGCGTGGTCGCCGACGATCCGCGCCTTGAACACCCAGGGATTGTGGCTCGCGGCCGTGCGCGCGTTGCGCCAGTGCCGGTCGAGGTTCCTGCGGGTGCTCACCCCGGAGGCGCCCAGCGCGTCGAAGAGGTCGGAGGTCGCCCGGGTGGCCAGCTGCGTCAGGACGATCTGGGCCTGCGCGGTCTCGAGCTCGGCGAGGTCGTTCTGCCGCTCGTCCTCGAGCGGGTCGCCGTCGAGGGCCGCGTCGTGCGCCCGCTGCAGCGCGACCGCCGCGCGCTCCACGATCGCCGCTCCCGCATAGGCGGCGGCCGAGACCTGTCCCACCACCTGCAGGATCTGCGGATCCGCCGCGAACGACTCGGCGTTCCCGTGCGAGAAGATCCGGGTCCGCGCCCGCACCTCGGCTGCGATCTCGCGCTCGGCCCCCGCGATCGAGCCCGCCAGCACGGCCAGCAGCACCGCCTGGTAGAACGCGGTCTGGTAGCGGAACCGGGTCTCGAAGTCGATCACGTCCTCGGCCGCGACCACCGCCTCCGTGAAGGTGCTCGTCCCCGAGCCTGTGGTGCGCTGGCCGAAGCCGTCCCAGTCGTCGGCGTGCTCGACGCCCGCCTGGCGAGCGTCGACGATCGCGATCACCTTCTGCCCGGTGTCGGTGCGCTGGGCGAAGGTGTCGATCCAGTCGGCGAAGACGCTGCCGGTGGAGTAGTACTTCGTGCCGGTCACCGTGAACCGCGTCGGGTCGCCCTCGACCGGAGCGACCTTCGTCTGCACGTCGCCGATCGCGACCGTGCCGACCTCGGTCCAGGCGTTGCCGCCGAGCTCGCCGTCGGCGAAGCGCCGGAGCCAGCGCTCGCGGGTCCCGTCGGTCGCGAGCAGTCGGTCCTCGACCAGGGCGAAGTGGCCGCGGAGCGCCTGGGGCAGGTTGGAGTCGGCGGCGGCCAGCTCCGTCAGCAGGCGGAACAGCTGGGGGAGGCTCGCGCCGGCCCCGCCGGACTCCAGCGGCACGCGCACCGCGCCGAACCCGGCCTCCGCGAGCGCTCGGATCTGCGCGACCGGCAGCTGGCGCGCGCTCTCGCGCGCCGCCGCCCCCGCCGCGATCTCGGCGAACAGCGGCCGGAACCGCCCCGCCAGCTCCTCGTAGTCCACCTCGGGCACGGCCCGCACGTCGGTCGCGGTCATCGTCGGCTCCTGTTCCGCTGCGCCCACCCCGGGCGGCTCGTGCTCGACGGTAGGGGAGGAGCCCGGTCCGCGGTCCGCCCGTGACGCCCGGTGTCCCTCCGTGACCTCCGGTGTCCCTCCGTGACGCCCGGATCGGGGAATGCCTCGTCCCCGGGGCTGTTGGCCCAGGGGATGTCCTCCACCACTCCCGTCCCCCCGTCCGACCCCCGCAGCGCCCTCGTCGTCGGTGCGACCGGCATCGGCGGCTCCGCCCTCGTCGACCTGCTCACCGAGCAGGGCTGGCCGGTTACCGCCCTCTCGCGCCGCCCGATCGACGCGCGCCCCGGCGTCACTCCGCTCGCCGCCGACCTGCGCTCCGCCGAGGACCTGGCCCGCGTGCTCGCCGACCAGCGCCCCACGCACGTCTTCTTCACCGCCTGGTCGCGCCAGGCGACGGAGGAGGAGAACATCGCGGTCAACGGCGGCATGGTCCGCGACCTCCTCGCCGCGCTCGCGCACGCTCCCGTCGAGCACGTCGCGCTGGTGACCGGCCTCAAGCACTACCTGGGCCCGTTCGAGGCGTACGGGCAGGGCGCGATGCCCGACACCCCGTTCCACGAGGAGGAGGAGCGCCTCGACGCCCCGAACTTCTACTACGCGCAGGAGGACGAGCTCTTCGCCGCGGCCGGGCGCGCCGGGTTCACCTGGTCGGTGCACCGTTCGCACACGGTCATCGGGCACGCCGTCGGCAACGCGATGAACATGGGGCTGACCCTCGCGGTCGCGGCGTCGATCCACCGTGCCGAGGGCACCCCGTTCGTGTTCCCCGGCTCGCTCACGCAGTGGAACGGACTCACCGACATGACCGACGCGACGATCCTCGCCGAGCAGATGCTCTGGGCGTCGACGTCGGAGGCGGGCCGCGACCAGGCCTTCAACGTGGTCAACGGCGACGTCTTCCGCTGGCGCTGGATGTGGAGCCGGATCGCTGAGCACTTCGGCGTCGAGCCGGTCGGCCCGGGGGAGGAGCCGCAGCCGCTCGAGCAGCAGATGGCCGATGCCGAGCCCGTCTGGCGGCGTCTCGTCGACGAGCACGGGCTGATCGAGCCCGACCTCTCCCGCGTCGCCTCCTGGTGGCACACGGACGCCGACCTCGGCCGGAACCTCGAGGTCGTCACCGACATCGGCAAGTGCCGCCTCGCCGGCTTCACGGCGTTCCACCGGACGGTCGACTCGTTCACGGCGCTCTTCGACCGCTACCGCGCGGAGCGCCTGATCCCCTAGCCCGTCGGCCCTCATCCGTCGCCGCTCCGTCGTCCGCCGGACACCCCGTCGACACCCCTCGTCTCCCCGCCGTGCCTAGCGTCACGGCATGGCGGCGAGCGGATGATCGAGCGGGTGGACCCGTTCCTGGGCACGGAGGCGACCGCGCTCGCGGAGCCGACGGGGCTCGCAGCGACGTGGTGGTCGCCGAAGCCGCAGATCGGGAACACGCACCCCGGAGCCACCTACCCCCTCGGCATGGTGTCCGCGTGCTCCTACTCCGGCGCCTATCCGACGGGCTACGGCCGCTACGACCTCGCGCTCGAGGGGGTCCCGCCGACGCTCCACGACGGCCTCGAGGCGAGCGGATTCACCCACTTCCAGCAGTCGGGCACCGGCGCGATCCGCAAGTACTACAACTACCTGCGGGTCACGCCGATGCTCGAGCCGCTCGACGAGCTCGGGCGCAGCTGGGCCCTCGAGGACGAGGTGGCGGAGCCCGGCTACTACGCGGCGACCCTCTCCTCCGGCGTGCGGGCCGAGCTCACCGTCGGGCCCGCCTCCGTGGTGCACCGCTACACCTTCCCCGAGCACCGCAGCGCCCGCGTGGTGGTCGACCTCTCCCTCGGGGGTCTGGCGATCCCGAGCGGAGCGACGGTGCCGCTGCGCGCGCAGCTGCACTCGATCTCGCCCGGCGTCGCGGCCGGCGAGGTCGTGATGGAGGGGGCGCCGCTCGCGGTGCACCTGGAGTGCGACGCCCTGCAGTGGCGGCAGATGCTCTGGTACGACCGCCGGCTGATGCCCGGCGGGACCCGGCTCGACTTCGACCACATCCGTCCCACCACGCTGCGCCCCTTCGGGCTGATGTGGGCGGGACCCAGCACGGCCGGGCAGACCGTCGAGCTCCGGATGGGCTTCTCGCTGCGGGGCACCGACCGCGCCCGCGAGAACCTGCATCGCGACGTCCCTCCTGCGGGCACCGGGTTCGACCAGCGCCGTGATCGCACCCGCAAGACGTGGCGGAAGCGCCTGCGCACGATCGCCGTCGACACCCCGTCCGCCGAGCGCGAGACGGTCTTCTCGACCGCGCTCTACCACTCGCTGATCAAGCCGTGCCTCGCCCCCTCCGAGAGCCCGTTCTGGCCGACGGACGGACCCTTCGTCTTCGACATCAGCACGATGTGGGACATCTACCGCACTCAGCTCCCGCTGCTCACGACGCTGCTGCCCGAGCGGGCGGTCGAGATCGCGGCTGCGCTCCTCACCATCTGCGAGGAGGAGGGCAACTTCCCGATCGGCTACCGGATGGCCAAGGGCAGCGACCGGTTCTCGCGCCAGGGCAGTGCCCTCGCGCACACCTTCCTCGCCGACCTCTGCCGGCTGGGGCTGCCCGGCGTCGACTGGGACGCCGCTCTCGTGCACATGAGCGAGGACCTCAAGCGGATGTACGGCGAGGAGTTCCTCGCCGCGGGGGAGGCTCACCCGATCAGCCACACGCTCGACCTGGCGCACGGCTACTGGTGCACAGCGGTCGTGGCCCGCCACGTCGGCGATCTCGAGCTCGCCGAGCAGCTCGAGGAGCGCGCCGCGCAGTGGGTGAACGCGTTCGACCTCCGCTCCGGCCTGCTCAAGGACTCGACGTACTACGAGGGCACCCGCCACAACTACTCCTTCCGCCTGCTGCACGACATGGCCGGGCGCATCGCCCTCAGCGGAGGGGACGAGGGCTTCGTCGCCCAGCTGGACGAGTTCTTCGGCTACGGAGCCGAGCCGGTCGTCCAGCCCGGGCTGCGCCCCGAGCGGAGCGAGATGCTCGCGGGAGCCGAGCTCGGACGCTTCGAGGGGCTCAACAACGAGCCCGACATGGACTCGCCGTGGGCGTACCACTACGCGGGACGGCCCGACCGGACCGCCGAGATCGTGCACGGCGTGCTGCACCAGCGGTTCGGAGCGGGCCGGGGAGGCCTGCCGGGGAACGACGACTCCGGCGGCCTCAGCTCCTGGTACGTGTGGGCGAGCCTCGGGCTGTTCCCCGTCGCCGGGCAGGGCCTGGTGCTGGTCAACGCGCCGAGCTTCGCGCGCGCGTCGGTGGCGATCGGAGGGGCCGACCTCGAGATCCGGACCACCGGCTTCGTCGAGCCCGAGCCGGGTGGGCCGGTCCAGTACGTGCAGTCGGCCGAGTTCGACGGCGCGCCCCTCCTGACGAGCGTCCTGACCGCGGCCGCGCTCCATCGCGGCGGCGAGCTGCTCCTGCACCTCGGTCCGGAGCCCTCCGACTGGGGGACCCTGCCCGAGCACCGGCCGCCCTCGTGGCCGGCGCGCCGGCACTGACCCCCGCTCGCCGTCACCCCCGCCACCACCGACCCCGCGCGCCCGGCCTCCGCCGCCGCACCCGACCGACGACCCCTGAAGGAGACCCATGGACCAGAGCACGCACGCGAACACCGTGCAGAACAGACTCGTCATCGTCGTCCGCGCCGATCCGGTGATCTGCGGGCACTCCGTCGAAGCGCGCAATCTCGCCGAGACCGCCCGGGAGCGCGGATTCGACGAGGTCCGGATCGTCACCTGGCCGATCGACCGGCTCGAGGCCGCGGGCCTCCCGCTCAAGCCGCTCGACGCCGTGCTGCCCTACAGCGACGGCATCGTCGTGGAGCGGCCGGGACCCGTGGGCGACTACAAGGTCCCGGACGGCCGCTGGCTGGCCGGGATGACCGGACGCCTGATCGAGCTGTTCACCGACGGCGTCCCGACCGTCTGCCTCTCGCTCTACCTGAGCCCGCACACGCTCGTCGTGGCCGACGCCCTCCGCGCCGCCTGGAGCACCGGACTCCCCGTCGAGGTCACCACGATCGCCGAGGCCGTCGGCTCCGACGTCACCAACGTGGTCCGCCGGGCGGTGGAGGAGGGCCGGCTGGGCGCCGCCGCGCACATCCTCTCCTCCTACCTCTCGCAGGATCACTGCGTCGCGGTGTCGGAGTACACGCGCGACCTGATCATCGAGGAGGCGGAGCGCGTCGACGCCGCGCACGGGACGCGCTTCGCTCCGCAGTGCCGGGAGCGCATCGCCGTGTCCTACCCGGCGATCGACGCGGACGCCTACCTCGACCTCGACCCCGGCGTCGTCGAGGAGGTCGTGCGGGCCCGCGGACTCCGGACCGACGGCTACGTCCTCTTCCTCTCGCGCCTGACCGAGGCGAAGGGCGTGGAGGACCTCATCACGGGTTACGAGCGCAGTGCCGTCCACGAGCGCCACGAGCTCGTCATCGCGGGTCGCGGTCCGCAGGAGGCGGAGCTGCGCCGGATCGCGGCGGCGTCGCCGCTGGCGCACCGCATCCGCTTCCTCGACGACGTCGGCGACGCGGAGAAGCCCTTCCTGATGGCGGGCTGCGCGGCGTTCGTGCTCCCGAGCAAGCCGCGGCCCGAGTTCGTCGAGACCTTCGGCATCGCGCTGGCCGAGAAGATGCTCGCCGGGGGCGGGCCGATCATCACCACGCTGACCGGCGGCATCGGCGAGGCGATCGGCGAGCACGCCTTCGTGACCCCGGTCGACAGCCCGGACACGATCGCCGCGCTCCTCGACCACGCCGTCCTCGAGCTCAGCGCCGACGATCGCGCACGCCGAGCGGCGGCCGCCCGGGAGTACGCCCTGCAGTTCGATCGGCGGGTCGTGTTCGACCGCCTCTTCGCCCGCCTGGCGCGGCCCGCCGTGGCGACGGCGGCGCTCTAGCGGCGGGAGTCCGGAGAGGCCGTCGCTGCGGCGCCCCTCGCGATGAGCACGTCCGGCGAGAGCTGGTGGCGCACGAAGCGGAGCGTGAAGCTGCGGCGGTCTCCTCCGGAGACCCGCTCGGCGAGGACGCGGATGCCGAGGACGGCGACGACGCGCCACTGCTCGGTCTCGTGGGCGACGACGGCGCAGAAGAGGTCGCCCGGGCGCACCTCGTCGACGGTGGTGGTGAGGCTGTTCGTTCCGTGGGTCATCTGGCCGCTCCTGGTTCCGGCGGACCTCGCGGACGGCGCTTCGGGTGCGCCGCGCAGCCGTCCGCCGGTCGCTCGAGAGGGGGGCCCGAGCGGCCGGCGGCCGGTCATGCGTGCGACAGCAGGGACGAGCCCGCCGGAACGACCCCGTGCCGCAGGAGCAGTGTAGGACTGCGACCCTGACCGTGGCGCGGAATGTCAACCACTTGCGAGCGCGCTCCCGGGGTTCTCAGGCCCGGAGACGACGGAACCCGCCTCCCGGGCGGGAAGGCGGGTCGTGTCGGTGTGCGGCGGCGGAGCCTGATCGGGAGCGGCTCCGGCGCGGAGGGTCAGGCGGCGGGCTCGGCGCGGCGCAGCGGGACGGCGGCGTTGCTCGTCGGCTCGGGCACGATGCGGAGGCCGGCGCCGCTGTTGGCGCGCTCCATGAGGGCCTCGACCCACTCCGGGTTGATCGTGGGCTGGCGGCTGCCCTTGAACTCGAACTGGATCGGGATGGTCGGGTGCATCCACACGCCGCGGCGGCCGGTGCCGGCCTGGGGGCTCGCGTCGAGGGTGAGCAGGAAGCGCTCATCGCGGCGGAACTTGTTGATGATGACGATCTGGAGGTGGGCGAGGGCGCGGTCCTCGACCTCGATGGCGGCGGGGGGAGTGCCGTACAGGATGTTGCCCATGGTGTGCTCCGATCTGACGTGCGAGTGGCTGACGTCCGTCACTCTATATCGCTAGAAAGACTTCCTACTAGTTGAGCTAGCTACTTACGTCGCGGACTGCGTTTTCTGTCCATCGCCGCCGGACGCCTCGATTCTCCGACGGATCCGGGGCGCGGCAGAAGACCCTCGGAGTGAACTCCCGGGGACACGCGGTCGCGGCCGAGTGGACGCCGGTCAGGCGCGGCGCTGCTCCAGCACGCCGTCGGCGTACTCGCCGATCGGCTCGCCCGCGAGCTCCTGGGCGGCGTCGACCGTCTCGGAGTCGGCCGGGCGCTCGACGATGTCGCGCATCGTCTGCAGGAAGCGGATGACGGTCCCGGCCTCGGAGGGGTTGAGCGTCTCGGCCGCCTCGAGCATGCGGCGGTGCATCTCGTCGAGCGTCTCGCGCACCTCGCGGTGGGAGGTGGGGGTGGCGACGATGCGGATGGCCCGGCGGTCGCTCGGGTGCGGCTCCCGGACCACGTGCCCGCTCTTGACCAGCCGGTCGATCAGCACGGTCGTGGAGGCGGAGGAGATGCCGAGGTAGGAGGCCAGGTCCTTCGGGCTGACGTGCAGGCCCTTCTGCTGGCGGCGCATGAGGAACTGCACGGCCAACAGGTCGTTCTCGCCCATGCCCATGGATCCGCGGGTCCGGCGGCGCATCGCGGCCTCCGCCGTGCGGAAGGCGCGCATCGCGGCGAGGACCTCCACCGCTCCGGGCTCGGTCGCCTCACCCGAGAACCAGAAGGCCCCGGGTCGCTTCAGCGTGACCTCATCCATGCCGGACAGTCTAGACAGTCTCGTAGCAAGAAGATCTAGACAAGCCAACCTCCCCCGAGGTGCTTGCCTGGAAGGGCGGCGACCACTACGAAGGGACTACTAGTTAGACGATCTAGTGACTCATTAGCGAAGGGAGCTGCCCGTGCTGGACGAACTCGACCGCCTGCAGCCGCTCCCCGCCGACGTCGTGGATCCGCTGGTCGGCTCCACCCTCGCCTGTCGCTACCTCGTGCTCGAGCGGGTGGGGGAGGGCGGCAGCGCCGTCGTCTACCGCGCCCGCGACCTCCGCCTCGCCCGCCAGGTCGCGGTCAAGGTCCACCGCGACGTCCCGGACACCCCCAACGAGCGGGCGCGTCGCGAGCGCGAGATCCGCTTCCTGATCGACTCGCGTCACGCCTCCGTGGTGGACGTCCTCGACCAGGGCGAGATCCTCGGCGAGGAGGGCGACCTCGCGTTCCTCGTCCTCGAGTACTTCGACCGCAGCGACCTGGCGGCCGACTGGTTCGGCTCCGGCGATCCGCGGCTCATCGCGGAGGTCGGCGCTCAGGTGGCCGATGCTCTCGCGCACCTGCACGCGCAGGGCGTCCTCCACCGCGACGTGAAGCCCGAGAACGTCCTCGTCCGCTCGCGCGCCACCGCATCCGGCTTCTCCGCGCACGAGGCCAAGCTCAGCGACTTCGGGATCGCCCGCTCGGTCGACGACGCCCGGCTCACCCGCTCCGACGTGCTGGTGGGCACCGCCGCGTACCTCAGCCCCGAGAGCCTCGGCTCCGGCCCGGTCGGACCGGCGTCCGACGTCTACTCGCTCGGGCTGGTCCTGCTCGAGGCCGTCTCGGGCCGCAGGGCCTACACCGGCACGACGCTCGAGATCTCGATCCAGCGCCTCCACCACGCGCCTGTCGTCCCGGAGTCGGTCCCGGCGGAGTGGCGCGAGTTGCTGACCGCGATGACCGCTCTCGATCCGGCCGACCGCCCCTCCGCCGAGGAGGTGGCACGCCGGCTCTGGGCGCGCCTGGCCGGCGGCCCCGCCGCAGCCCCCTCCCGCAGCGGAGTCACGGGCACGGTCGCCCTCGTCGCCGCGGGCCTGGTCGGCGCGGTGACGGCCCTCTCGCTCACCGGCTGGCTGGGCTGAGCGCCCCGAGCGGTCCCCGTCCGCTCAGGTTCCTCGCGAGCGTGCTCCCGTAGGCTCCGGGCGACCCTCGACCGACCCCGAGCCGCGTCGCCGCGGACCGAACGGAGCCGATCCCATGAGCCCGCGCCGCCTCTTCCGCCTGCTGTCGATCGTCGAGGCGGTGACCTGGACTCTCCTGATCGTCGGGATGCTGCTGAAGTACGCGGCCGGAGCCGGCGACTGGCCGGTGAGCGTCGCCGGGCCGATCCACGGGTTCGCGTTCCTCGCCTACGGAGCCGCGGCCCTGGTGCTCGCGGTGAACCAGCGGTGGTCGGCGGGCGCGACGGCGCTCGCGGTCGTCAGCGCGGTCGTGCCCTATGCGACGGTCCCGCTGGAGCGCGGCTTCGAGCGCCGCGGCCTGCTGGAGGGCCCGTGGCGGACGCACGCCACGGACGACCCGCGCGACCGGCGCGTGACGAGCCGGCTCCTCCGCTGGGCGCTCGCGCGGCCCGTGCTCGCCGGGGCGCTGGTCCTGGCTCTGGTCGCCGTCGTCTTCGCGGCGCTGCTGGTGGTCGGCCCGCCCGGGGGCGGCGAGGCCTGATCCCGCGCGCGGCGTGCCTCAGACGGGGCGCGTCTCCGCGTCGATGAGGATCTCGGCGGCGCGACGCGCGTGCAGGGCGGCCTCCGGGGTTCCGGCGATGGCCGCGGTGGTCTGGGCGCCCTCGGCGAGGATCGCGAGCTGCGCGGCGAGCTCGGCGCCGCCTCCCGCCTCCTCGGCGAGGGTCGCGAGGAAGCGCTGGAACGTCTCCTTGTGGTCGCGCGCCATCTCGGCGACCATCGGGTTCGACGAGCCGAGCTCCCCGAAGGCGTTGATGAAGCCGCAGCCGCGGAACGAGTCCTCGGAGAACCAGTCGAAGAGGAAGTCGTAGATCGCGAGCAGCTTGCCGCGCGGTCCGTCCGCCGCGGCGACCCGGGTGGTCACGCCGAGGGTCCACTGCTCGTGCCGGCCGTGCAGGACGGCGACCACCACCGACTCCTTGCTCGGGAACTCCGAGTAGAGGCGCTTCAACGAGACGCCCGCGGCCGTGCGGAGCTCGTCCATCCCGACGGACTGGATGCCGCGCTCGTAGTAGAGCCGGTCGGCGGCCGCGAGGATCGCCTCGCGGGGAGGGCGCTCGTCGAGGATCGGGGACATCCCTCCATGGTAGGCGGTACCAGAACGGGCGTTCTCGGTCGGCTGCCGCGCTCTCCGCAGGGGATCCGGGGGTCGGACGCTGCTGCTAGCGTCGCGCTCGGGTGCGCGGGCGCCCGGGAACGGGAGGCGGACGCATGGTCGTCGCGATGCAGGCCGAGGGATTCGACGGACCGGAGGCGCTGCGCGCCGTCGAGGTCGATCCAGGGGAGCCGGCGCCCGGCAGGGTGCGGATCGCGGTGCGCGCAGCGGGCGTGAACCCGGCCGACGCGAAGCTCCTGCGCGGGATGTTCGGGCGCGGACGGGTGCCGGTCCGGCCGGGCAGCGAGGTCTCCGGAGTCGTGACCGCGGTCGGCGAGGGGGCCGAGGGGCCGCTCGGCCCGATCCGGGTGGGCGACGAGGTCGTGGCGTTCCGGGTCTCCGGCGGCTACTCCGCCGAGCTGGTCGCGCCCGCGAGCGCGGTCCTGCCCAAGCCCGCCGGGCTCGGCTGGGCGGCGGCCGCGGGCCTGCTGCTGGCCGGGACGACCGCCGAGCACCTCGTCGAGGCCACCCGCGTCTCCTCCGGGGTCACCGTCCTGGTGCACGGGGCGAGCGGAGCCGTCGGCTCGCTCGCTGTGCAGCTCGCGGTCGCCCGCGGAGCACGGGTGCTGGGCACCACGAGCGAGCGCGGCGAGGAGGTCGTCCGCCGCTTCGGCGCGGAGCCGGTCCGCTACGGCGCCGGGCTGGAGGAGCGCGTGCGCGTCCTGGCCCCCGGCGGCGTCGACGTCGCGCTGGACACGGCGGGCACCGACGAGGCGCTGGACGCCTCGGTGGCTCTGGTCGCCGACCGCTCGCGCATCGCCACCGTCGCCGGCTTCGAGCACGCCGCCCGCCTCGGCGGGATCCTGATGCTCGGCGGCGGACCGGGAGCCGATCCCGGCACCGCGCTCCGCGACGCCGCCCGGCCGGGCCTGCTCGACCGCGCCGGTCGCGGGGAGCTCGAGGTCGTGCTCGGGCCCTCCTTCCCGCTGACCGAGGCGGCCGCCGCGCTCGCCCTCGTCGAGTCGGGCCGCGCGCGCGGCAAGACGGTCCTGCTCCCCTGAACGAGACGTCCTCCCTCGACCTGCCGGCCCTCGGGCCCTTCGACTCCGCCGGCGCCGCGAGCCTCCTCCGCAACCACGCCCTCCCCGGAGTGGAGCGGGTCTCGGCCGACGGCCGGCGCCTGGAGCGCCTGCTCACCCTCGACGGGGCGCCGCGGCCGATCGTGCTCGAGGTGACGGAGACCGGGCTGCGGGTGGAGGCGGAGCCGGACGTGCTGACGCCGGCGGCCGCGGTCGTCCGTGCCTGGTTCGACCTCGACTCCGACGTCGTGGCGATCGGCGCCGAGCTCTCGCGGGACCCGCTGCTCGCCCGCTCCGTCGCGGCCCGACCGGGGCTGCGCGCGACGCAGTACCCGGAGGCGTTCGAGGCGGCGGTGATGGCGGTCCTCGGCCAGCAGGTGTCCGTCGCCGCGGCCCGGACCTTCGGCGGACGGACCGCCGCGGCCTTCGGCGCCCCGGGAGAGCAAGGTCTGCTGGCGTTCCCGGCACCCGCCGCCCTGCTCGCGCCGGAGTTCGAGGCGCTGCGCTCGGCGATCGGGATCACCAACGCCCGGGCGCGGACGGTCCGGGCCGTCGCCGAGGCCTTCGCCGCCGGACCCGTGCTCGACCGCGCGGGCGACCTGCCGGAGCAGCGGCGCGCGCTCCTCGCGATCCCGGGCATCGGGCCGTGGACGGCCGACTACCTCGCGCTCCGGTTCCTCGGCGATCCGGACGCCTTCCCCGCCGGCGACCTGGTGCTGCGGAAGGCGCTCGGCCGGGTGAGCACGGCGGAGGCGGAGGCGGCGTCGCAGGCGTGGCGGCCGCACCGGGCGCACGCGGCGTTCCACCTGTGGGCGAGCACCGGAGCGGTCTGAGCGGGTGGACGACCCGAGTCGAGAGGCCGCGCCCGGACCGGCGGCCGGGACCGGTCGCCGACGGATCAGGTCAGGTACTCGACGTCGTCGTACAGGATCGGCGCGTCCTCGGCGTCCGGATCCTCGACCGGGACGTCCTCGTGCTCGAGGATGACCGCGACGCCCGGGGAGACCAGCACGCAGACCTCGCGCTCGCCGGCGACCGTGAAGCTCACCATGTCGCCGCGGTTGCGCACGGCCTCGACCAGGCGCTTCTCGAGCTCCTCGGTGTCGAGGGAGACGGCGAGGAGGAAGCGACGGCCGTCGATGCTGAGCGTGGTGCGCCGCATCGTCGCCTCGGGCTCGGGAGGCGTGCCGCGTCCACCGCGGCCGGGCGTGACCGCCTTGACCCGCAGCGACGAGGCGTGCATCCGGATGACGGCGTTCACGAGCCCGCCTCCGGGCGCGACTCGTGATGGCGGCGGCCGCCGGAGCGGCGGTCCTCCTTCATCTCGGACTCGAAGAGGTGGCGGCGTCCGCCGGCGAGCTCGTCGCGCGCGGCGCGCTCCTGCTCCCGGAACGCGGCGTAGTAGGTGTCGTCGTAGTCCTCGACGATCTGGAAGGTCCAGCGCCCCTCGATGACGTTGCGGCCGACGAGCTCGGCCTCGATCCGCTCGGCGGTCGCGGCGTGGCCGGCCTCGCGCAGCGCGTCGACGGCCTCGCCCAGAGCGAGGTCGGCCGCGCCGGTGAGCCGGTGGAAGCCGTAGAGCAGACCGCGGGCGTGCTCGACCGTCTCGAGCGCCTCCGAGAGCTTCCCGAGCGCCGCCACGGTGGCGTCGTCGAGACCCTCCGGGCGCAGGTGCGCGGAGTCGGGGTGGTCGTGTGAGCTGCTCATCCAGGTGAGCTTAGGCCGACCTAAATGCTCTGTGACCCCCTTGCGCCGCCGCCGGGAATGGTTCGTGCCCGGAGCGGCAGGGCGGTCAGGTGCACGTCGCGGAGCACTCCGTCGTCGGCGATGGCCGTCAGGAAGGTGCAGGCCGGCTGGCGCCTCCGATCCGTCGGGGAGCCCGGATTGAGCAGGCGGAGACCCGCCGGGGAGACGGTGTCCCAGGGGATGTGGCTGTGCCCGAAGACGAGCACGTCGGCACCCGGATGGGCGGCGTCGGCGCGGGTCTCGCGGCCGGTCGCCGCTCCGGTCTCGTGCACCACGCGGACGTCGAGGCCGGCGACGCGGGCGCGCGCGACCTCGGGCAGGCGGGCGCGCAGCGGCTCCGGATCGTTGTTGCCCCACACGGCCAGCAGGAGCGCCGCCCGCTCCTCCAGCGCGTTCAGCGTCGCCTCGTCGACCCAGTCGCCCGCGTGCACGACCAGGTCGACCTCGTCGACCGCGCGCCACACCTCGTCCGGGAGGGCCTTCGCCCGCTTCGGTAGGTGCGTGTCGGCGAGAAGGAGGAGGCGGACCGGACCGTCGACCTCGGGTGGAGAGCCGTCGGGGCCGGGCTGGAGCAGGGGCATCAGCGGGCGGGGCCGGGCGTCGGCTCCACTCCGCCGTCGGCGCCGGGCTCGTTCGCGGTCCCGGAGCTGCGGAGGCGGGCGTCGAGCGCCTCGAGGTCGGCGGCGAACCAGAGGTGGTCGCCGCGGTTCGACTCGATGACGAAGGCCTGCAGCGCGCTCGACTCCGCCACCGGCCCGCTGACGTCGCCGAGGATCACCAGCCGCTTGCCGTACGAGACGAACTTCTGCACGAACTCGCCGGCGATGCCGGAGCGCAGGCGGAGGAACTCGGGGTCGAGCCGGCCGACGGGCACCACGATCGTCTCGACGTCGCCGCCGTAGGTCTCGCCGATCAGCGCGATCGCGTCGTCCGGGGTCGAGAGCGCGCCTCCGTCGTCGTCGACGAGCAGGAGGGGGACGCCCTGACGGGTCTCGGTTCTCATCGGGCCAGCCAATCACGTCGGCCGGGGAGAGGCGAGCAGTGCCGTCCGGGCCTCCGCTCGGATCGTCCATTCCTGGGCCGGCCGTGCTCGCGGGGACAGCCGATCGGGCGTCCGGACGGGCGGCCCGCACCGCCGCTACGAGCCCGGCAGCTCGACGCGGCGCTTGAAGCCCACGTGCGAGTCGACGAAGCCCAGGCGCAGGTAGAAGCGGTGGGCGTCGGTTCGGGCGGCGTCCGAGGTCAGCTGGACGAGCGGCGTGCGGAGCTCGATCGCAGCGACGTCCAGCACCCAGCGCATCAGGGCCGTGCCGATCCCCGCCGACCGCTCGGCGCTCGCCACCCGGACCGCTTCGATGAGCAGGCGGGAGCTGCCGCGGCGCGCCATCCCGGGGATCACGGTCAGCTGCAGCGTGCCGACCACGGCTCCGGCGCCGTCCACCGCGACCACGAGATCGTTGCCCGGGTCCTGCGCGATGCTCCGGAAGGCGGCCTCGTAGGCGGCCCCGTCCTCCTCGGCGGCGACGTCTCCGCGCCCGGCGCTGATCGGGTCGTCGGAGAGGAGCCGGACGATCGCGGGGAGGTCGTCGAGCACCGCACGCCGGAGGAGGAGGCTCCTCTCCCCGGGGCCGGCGTCGCAGGGGAGGGTCAGGTCGGCGATCATGCCCTCATCCTCCCTCTGCTCCACGGCGGGAGCGGTGGTCGGAGGCGGGCAGGACGCGGCTGAGAGCGGCAGGGGGATCCTGGCGTCCGGTCCGCACGTCCACGCGCCGCGTCCCGCAGGTGTCGCAGCGGACGTACACGACGACGCCCTCGCTGGTCCGGTGGGCCGACTCGGTCGTCCAGCCGTGCTCGTGCGGATCGACGGCGGGGGCGAGCGGCTCGGAGGGGTGCGGGGAGGGTGTGGAGGTGCGCATGGGAGCCACTGTGCTGTCATGGTCTTATGCAGCTCAACCCTTACGGCGAGTACGCGGTCCTGCTCGCCGCCTCCCTCGCGAACGACTGGCCGTCCGACCGCGCGGGCATCGAGGCGCGCACGCGCGAGTTCGGCATGACGATGGCCTTCGAGTCCGGCCCGGACGACCACGCCAGGACACGCGACGTGATCGACGAGTGGCTGGAAGTGGTCGACGCGCCGACTCCGAGCGACCGGGCGACGTCGCTGAACCGCCAGATGGCCGCGATCGCCGCGTATCCGCGCCTGACCGACCACGACGACGAGGGCTGGCACCTGCACTACCGCGACCAGGACCAGTCCCTGGCGCACGTCCTCCACGCCGTCATCGCGGTGGGCACGGCGCTGCACCTGACGACCCGGGGGATGAGCCGCCTCCTGCGGTGCGAGGCCGGTCGGGCGTCGGGCGACCACTGCAGGAACGTCGTCGTCGACGTGACGCGGAACGGCCGGCAGCGGTACTGCTCCGTCCGCTGCGCGAACCGGGCCGCGGTCCGGCGGC
This sequence comes from Rathayibacter sp. RFBD1, assembly GCF_002932915.1. Classification (NCBI taxonomy): domain Bacteria; kingdom Bacillati; phylum Actinomycetota; class Actinomycetes; order Micrococcales; family Microbacteriaceae; genus Rathayibacter; species Rathayibacter sp. RFBD1. Next base: position 138,743 of record NZ_PSWQ01000002.1, on the reverse strand, counting down.
ACCGCCTGCGGCACGCGGAGTGAGTCCGCGCGGCCCCGTCACTCCGCCGCGTCGCCGCCCGGCTTCATCCAGAACGGGGAGTAGTGGTAGCCGTCGAGGTCGTCGAACTGGCGCTGGTACATGAAGGGGTAGTCGTCGGTGTCGCCGATCCGGCCGCCCGCGGCGGCGGCCCGCTCGACGAGCTCGTCGACGGCCGCGCGGCTGTCGAGGTCGAACGAGACGGTCACCTTCGAGGGGGTGCCGGGGGCGCCGATCAGCTCCTCGGTGGCGCCGACGCTCTCGTACATCGCGCGGCTCGCGAGCATGACGGACGTGCCGGGACCGATCGCGAAGCAGGAGACGTCCTCGCGGGACATCTCGGCGTTCAGGGTCCAGCCCAGCGCGGTGTAGAAGGCGGTGGCGCGCTCGACGTCGTCGACCGGGCAGGTGATGAAGAGGCTCATGCGCTCACCCTCGCCAGCTGCGGGCGGGCCGTCAAGAGCTCCGCGAGGGAACTCCGGACGGCCCGCCGGGACTCAGCGGAACGACCGCAGCCGCAGGCTGTTCAGCACGACGAAGACGCTCGAGAACGCCATCGCGGCGCCGGCCACGAGCGGCCCCAGGAGTCCGGCCATCGCGAGCGGGATCGCGGCCACGTTGTAGGCGAAGGCCCAGAAGAGGTTGCCCCGGATGACCGCGAGGGTGCGGCGCCCGAGGCGCAGGGCGTCGGGCACCCGGCCGAGGTCGTCGCCGACGAGGGTGATGTCGCTCGCCTCGATCGCCGCGTCCGATCCGGCGCCCATCGCGATCCCCACGTCCGCGGCGGCCAGCGCGGCGGCGTCGTTCACACCGTCGCCGACGAAGGCGACGTGGCGGCCCTCCGCACGGAGGCGCTCGATCACCGCGAGCTTCTCCTCCGGCAGCACCTCGGCGACGACCTCGTCGATGCCGACGGCCGAGGCGACGGCCTGCGCCGCCCGCGGGTTGTCGCCGGTCAGCACCATCACCCGCAGGCCCCGCTCGCGCAGGGCGCGGACGGTGCGGGACGCCTCCGGCCTCGGCTCGTCGCGGAGGACCGCGAAGCCGCGCAGCGCCCCCTCCCAGCCGACGCCGACGACGGTGCCGCCCTCGGCGGTCGCTCGCTCGGCGCGCTCGGCGAGACCGCCCGGCGCGAAGCCCCACTGCTCCTCCAGCCAGCGCAGCCGGCCGGCGACGACCAGGCGGCCCTCGACCCGGGCGCGCACGCCGAACCCGGTGCTGGAGCGGAATCCGGTCGCCTCGGGGACGTCGAGGTGCGCGGCCCCGGCCACGATCGCCGCGGCGAGCGGATGCTCCGACCCGCGCTCGACGGCGGCGAGCATCCGCAGGCTCTCGTCGTCGCTGGACTCGACGACCTGGAACGCGCCGGTGGTGAGCGTGCCGGTCTTGTCGAGCACGACCGTGTCGATCCGCCGCCCGGCCTCGAGCACCTCCGGCCCGCGGAGGAGGATCCCGAGCTGGGAGCCGCGGCCGGTGCCGACGAGGACGGCGGTCGGGGTGGCCAGGCCCAGCGCGCACGGGCAGGCGACGACGAGGACGGCGACGGCGGGAGAGACGGCGGCGGCGAGGTCGGCGCCGGCGATCAGCCAGCCGGCGAGGGTGGCCAGGGCGAGCACCACCACGACCGGCACGAAGACGGAGGAGACGCGGTCGGCGAGCCGCTGGACGCGCGCCTTGCCGGCCTGCGCGTCCGAGACGAGGCGGCCCATCCGCGCGAGCGTGGTCTCGGAGCCGACGCGGTCGACGCGGACGGTGAGCAGGCCGTGCGCGTTGAGCACTCCGCCGGTCACGGTCGAGCCCGGGCCGACCTCGATCGGCACGCTCTCGCCGGTGAGCATGCTCGCGTCGATCGCGCTCGAGCCCTCGAGCACGGTGCCGTCGGCGGCGACGGTCTCGCCGGGGCGCACGCGGAGGACGTCGCCGACGGCGAGCGAGGACGCGGGCACGCGCTCCTCCTGTCCGTCGGCGGCGACGCGCACGGCGTCCTTCGCGCCCAGGCGGAGGAGCGCCCGGAGCGCCGCACCGGCGTCGCGCTTCGACCGCGCCTCCAGGTAGCGGCCGGCCAGCACGAGGACAGGGACGGCGGCGGCGACCTCGAGGTAGATCTCGTCGTGGCCGGACCGGCTGCCCAGCAGCTCGAACGGCATGCTCATGCCGGGCCGCCCGGCGTCGCCGAGGAACAGAGCCCAGACCGACCAGGCGAAGGAGGCGCTGACCCCGAGGCTGATCAGGGTGTCCATGGTGGTGGAGCCGTGCCGCAGCGCCCGCCAGGCGTTGCGGTGGAAGGGCAGCGCGCCCCAGACCGCGACCGGTGAGGCGAGGGCGAGGCACAGCCACTGCCAGTTCGCGAACTGCAGCGGCGGGATCATCGAGAGCAGGACCACCGGCACGGCGAGCAGGGCGGAGACGCGGAGCCGGGTGCGCAGGGCGCGCCGCTCCCGGTCGTCGTCGCTCTGCTCCTCCTGCTCCTCCGCGGGAGCCGCCTCGCCGATGGAGGGGACCGTCGCGCTGTAGCCCGCGGCCTCGACGGCGGCGATCGCGTCGGCGGGAGTCGTGCCGGGCGGGAGGGTCAGCGTCGCGCGCTCGAGGGCGAGGTTGACGGTCGCGTGGACTCCGGGGAGCGCGTCGAGGCGCTTCTCGACCCGCGCGACGCAGGAGGCGCAGGTCATCCCTCCGATGGCGAGCTCGAGCGGGGTGCCGGTGGTCTCGGCCACGTCAGCTCAGGGGAGCGAGGCGGTAGCCCGCGTCGGCGACGGCGGCGGCGATCTCCTCGCGGCCGAGCGGCCGGGAGGAGCCGACCGTGACGGTCGAGACCCCGTCGGGGGCGAGGGACACGTCGACCGCCGAGACCTCGGGGTAGGCGGCGAGCTCCTCGGTGACGCTGCGGACGCAGTGCTCGCAGGTCATGCCCGCGACGCCGAAGCTCTGCACGGACGCGGCCGACAGGGAGCCCTGCGCCGCGTGTCCGGCATCGGAGCGGCCGGCGTCGCCGTGGCCGCCGCACGCACAGGCGCCGCCTCCGCCGCAGCCGCACCCTCCCGTCGATCCGCTCGCGGTCAGGCCGAGGTCGATCCTGGTGCTCATGGGTCCTCCTGTGTGGTGCGTCCGGTCCGATCCGGTCGATCGGCCCGGTGGGCGTCCGGTCGGCACGCCGGTCGCGGCATACCCCCGGGGGGTACTCCATCGTAAGCCCAGCGAGCCCTCTCGGCAAGGCGGGAGGGCGGAGGAGGGATGATCTCAGGGGCGGCTCGGAGCCGCGCGAGGAGGGAGGGGCGCATGGATCCCGCATCGACGCCGCACTGGGGCGAGCCCCCGCCGCGCACGCCGCCGGCGGTCCCGCTGCCCCCGCGCACGCGGTTCGAGCCGACGGCGCTGCTCGCCGCGCCCCTGCCCGCCCCGGCCGCCGTCCGGGCCCGGGTCCGCCAGGCCGCCCCGGAGCGGCAGCGCCGGCTGGCGGCGCTCGCCGCGGTCACCGAGGGGTTCGCCGTCCTGCGCACTCCCGAGCTCGCCCGGGCGCTGCGCCGGATCGCGGCACCCGCCTCCGCCGCTCCGGCCGCCGCCGCCGCCGCAGTGCTGGCCGTCGGCCGCGACGGACTCGAGCTCGCCGCCGAGCGCGCGGACGCCCTGCGCATCGCCGAGTGGGATCGGATCGTCTCGGTGGGCGTCGGCACCTCGCCCTCGGGTGCTCACCGGGTCCGCGCACTGGTCCTGGCGGTCCTCGCCCCGCCGCCCGCCTCCGCCGTCCTGCGTGCGGCGAGGCGGCGCCCGCGCACCGTCCTCGTGCCCCTGGTCGTCGCCGCCCCGGCCGCCCTCGGCTGGCGCGTGGCCGACGACCGCACGTTCCTCCTCGCTCTCGACCGCCTCCAGCGCGCCCTCGAGGAGCGTGCCCGGTGAAGGCGCGGCTCCGCTTCGCCCTCGCGGCCGTCGCCGTGCTCGGCCTGGGCCTGGCGCTGCGGTTCGTGCTCACGGGGCTGCTCGCCGACCTCGCCGGCGGAGTGGCCTACGTCGTCCTGGTGGCGCTGCTGATCGCGGTGCTCCTGCCGCGCATCCCGGGCGAGACGGCTGCCGGGATCGCGCTGGCCTGGTCGATCGCGATGGAGCAGCTGCAGGCGATCGGAGTCGCAGCGCGCCTGGTCGAGCTGTGGGCGCCGCTCCGCCTCGTCGTCGGCACCACCTTCTCCTGGCTCGACATCGCGGCCTACGTCCTCGGCGCGGTCGTCGCCGCGGCCGTGCACCTCGCCGTCGCTCCGCGCGAGCAGTCCGCCTGACGGGAGGCCGCGCCCCCCCCGTCTTCTGTTCGCCCGTCGGCCGGGCTGCCGCGGGGCGTCCCGGCGTCCGCCGAGGCGCCGGCCTCGCCCACCGGACCGCCGAGGTGTTCGTGCGCTCCCCGAGGCGCCGCCGTCCCCGCGGTGCCTCGCCGGCGGACGCGGTGTCTCGCCGCAGGAGCGACGCCGACCGCAGGAGCGACGCCGACCGCCGGAGCGGCGCGGTCCCTCCGCCCCCGCGCCCCTGATTAGGGTGAAGCCATGAGCGAGCCGGCACTCCCCGAGACGACGGCCCCGCGGGCCTCGGCCCCGCACGACCACCGCCGCGACCGGCGCATCCCCGAGCCGGTCGACCGGTTCGCCACCGGCGAGGAGTACCCCGAGTACCGCGTCGACCTGGAGCGGATCCGCTTCTCGCCCTACTTCGCCCGACTCTCCGCGGTGACCCAGGTCATCTCGCCCTCCGGCGTCGGCCAGGTCGTGCACAACCGGCTCACGCACTCGATCAAGGTCACCGCGGTCGCCCGCGCGATCGCGATGCAGCTGACCACCACCGATCCCGCCCAGCGCGAGCTGGTCGAGCGGCTCGGCGGCTGCGACCCGGTGGTCGTGCAGGCCGCGGCCAGCGCGCACGACCTCGGCCACCCTCCGTTCGGCCACCTCGGCGAGCAGGCGCTCGACCGCCTCGCGCGCGAGCGCCTGGGGCTCGCGGAGGGCTTCGAGGGCAACGCGCAGTCGTTCCGGATCCTCTCCGAGCTCGACGTCTGCGAGACGGTGGAGGTGGGGCTGAACCTCACCGCCGCCTCCCGTGCCGCCGTGCTCAAGTACCCGTGGGGGCGGACGGTCCACCGCCCCGGCATCGACTCCGCCGACCCGACCGAGCTGCCCCGCGGCTCGACCGCCAGCCGGTGGGAGACCGCGCCGCCGAAGTTCTCGGCGTACACCCTCGACCTCGACGACCTGCTCGACGCCCGCTCCGGCTTCGCCGCGATCGCCCCCTGGCAGCAGACCCTCGAGTGCTCGGTCATGGATGTCGCCGACGACATCGCCTACTCGCTGCACGACCTCGACGACTTCTACCGCGCGGGAGTGCTGCAGCAGGCGGCCGTCGCCGTGGAGTTCCGCGCGTTCCTCCGCGAGCAGAACGCGCTCGCCGCCCTCGACGCCGAGGAGCTGTGGGCGCGCGCCCCCGGGCACTCGCTCGAGATGCTCCGCCGGAGGCTCGTGGCCCGCGACCCGTGGATCGCGAGCGACGAGCACTTCCGCGCCTCCGTGGAGCGGGTGTCGACCGAGCTGGTCGAGGGGCTCCTCGCGCTCCCGTTCGACGGATCGACGCGCACCGAGCGCGCGATCGAGGCCTTCGTCTCCTCCTGGATCGGCCGCCTGCAGCGCTCCGTGGTGGTGCTCGCCGAGCCGAACGTCCGCTCGGGCCACCTCTCCCTCCTCCCCGACGCCTGGCACGACGTGGCCGTGCTGAAGTTCGTGCACACGCGCTTCGTGATCGACCGGCCGGACTTCGCCACCTACCAGCGCGGCCAGTCGCAGGTGCTCGAGACGCTGGTGACCCACCTCGACGCCTGGCTCGAGGACCCGCGCGACGGCTCGCGGGCTCCGCAGAAGCTGCTCGACCTGATCGAGCTCGCGACCGACGGCTACTTCCGCCTGCGCGCCGACCACCCCGACTGGCTCCCGGCGGACGAGCGCGGCCGGCCGACCTCCGACCCGGCCGCGCTGCAGCGGCTCGGCCGGGGGCGCGGTGTGGTCGACTACGTCGCGACCCTGACCGACGAGCAGGCGATGGCGCTCGCCGCCCGCCTCCGCGGCGATCGCGAGCCGTGGGCGATGGGGACCTGACGCCCCGGCGGGTGGGTTGACACCGCGCGTCGCGTGTGGCCTCGGCGGCTCCTCGCCCGTCGTTCCGGGGGAGGAGCCTCCGCCGGGCCGCCGAGGACGCGTTGCGCGACCGCCCAGCGGGCGTCCAGGAAGCGCAGCCTGAACGACAGCGTAAAATCACGGAGGCACATGCCAGGATCGACAACTCGACAGGGAGTTCCGTTGGACGGAAACGCAACGACCACGCACCGCAACGTCGCATTGCTGTCCGTCGCGACCACGCTGGCTCCGCGCGTGACCACCTCGGCCGAGATCGAGGCGCGGCTCGCTCCGGCGCTCAAGCGCCTGCGGCTCCCCACCGGGCTCCTCCAGCGCGTCGCCGGAGTGCACGAGCGCCGCAACTGGGGCTCCGAGCAGGGCTTCGACGGAGCGGCGATCGACGCGGGCAAGCGCGCTCTCGCCGAGGCCGGCGTCCGCGCCGACCAGATCGGCCTGATCATCAACACGTCGGTGACCCGCAAGCACCTCGAGCCCTCGGTCGCCGTGCGCCTGCACCACGGGCTCGGCCTGCCCTCATCGGCCATCAACTTCGACATCGCGAACGCGTGCCTCGGCTTCGTCAACGGCATGACCCTCGCCGCGCAGCTGATCGACTCCGGTCAGATCCGCTACGCGCTCATCATCGACGGCGAGGACGCCGACGAGATCCAGGTCAACACCATCGAGCGCTTGAGCCGCGAGGGCGTCAAGCGCAAGGACTTCATGAGCGAGTTCGCGAGCCTGACCCTCGGCTCCGGCGCGGCCGCGGCCGTCCTCGGCCCGGCCGACGAGCACCCCAAGGGCCACCGCATCCTCGGCGGCATCACCCGCGCGGCCACGCAGTTCAACGAGCTCTGCGTCGGCAGCGTCGACGGCATGTTCACGGACGCGAAGGCGCTGCTCAAGGGCGGCATGGAGCTCGTCCTCTCGGCGTGGAAGGAGGCCACCCGCGACTGGAACTGGAGCGGGATGGACCGCTACATCACGCACCAGGTGTCGGACGTGCACACCGACGCCCTGGTGAAGGCCGTCGGCATCGACCGCAGCCGCGTCCCCACGACCTACCCCACCCTCGGCAACGTCGGCCCGGCGTCGATCCCGATCACCCTGGCCCAGGAGGCCGAGACCCTGCAGCCCGGCAACCGGGTGCTGCTCATCGGAGTGGGCTCGGGCATCAACACCGCGATGCTCGAGATCGCCTGGTGACCGCGCCCCACCCGGCCGAGCGGATCCGCGGAGCGCTCGGCTCCACGGCCGCGGCGCAGCGGCCCCCGGCCGGGCTCGACGGGCTCGATCCCGCGTGGTCGCGCCTCATCGACGCTCCGGATGCCCAGGGCGTTCCGCGCCGCTGGCACCTGCTCGACACGGGTGAGGCCCTCGGCACGGAGCCCGTCGGCACCGTCCTCTGCGTGCACGGCAACCCCACCTGGTCCTACCTCTGGCGCCGCCTCGCGGCCGCCACGCTCGAGTCGGCCCGCCACGGAGGCCCCGCCTGGCGGGTGGTCGCTGTCGACCAGCTCGAGATGGGCTTCTCCGAGCGGACCGGCGCCCTGCACACGCTCGCCGACCGCGTGCGCGAGCTCTCCAACCTCACCGACGTGCTCGGCCTCGACGACGTGGTCACCCTCGGCCACGACTGGGGCGGAGTCGTCTCGCTGGGCTGGGCGGTCGACCATCCGGAGCAGCTGCGCGCCACGATGCTCCTGAACACCGCGATTCACCAGAGCGCCGACGAGCCGATCCCGGCCCCGCTCCGGCTCGCGCTCGCCTCGGGTGTGCTCGGCGCCTCGACGGTCGGTACGCCGGCCTTCCTCGAGACGACCCTCGCGCTGGGGCACCCCGCGCTGCCCTCCGCGGTGAAGGAGGGGTACCGCGCGCCCTACCGGTCCGCGTCGCGCCGCGGCGGAGTGGGCGGCTTCGTCGCCGACATCCCGGTCGACTCCGCGCACCCGAGCGACCCAGAGCTGCAGCGCATCGCCGAGGGCGTCAGCGCCCTGACGACGCCGGCCCTGATGCTCTGGGGCCCGCTGGACCCGATCTTCTCCGACCGCTACCTCGACGACCTCGTCGACCGCCTCCCGCACGCGCAGGTCCACCGCTACGAGGGAGCGGGCCACCTGGTGGCCGAGGACGTCGACTACGCGTCCGCCGTCCTCACCTGGCTGGGCGACCTCTCCGACGGCGAGGAGCCGTTCGGCGGCGACCCCGCCCCCGACGTCCGACGCCCGACCGCGCCGGTCGAGCCGCTCTGGGCGCACCTCGACCGCAACGCGCAGGACGACTCGCTCGCCCTGGTCGAGATGGCGCCTCCCGGAGGCGGCGGGCCCCGCTCGGTCTCGTGGCGCCTGCTCTCGCAGCGGGTCCGCGAGCTCGCCGCCGGGCTCCGCGCCTCCGGCGTCTCCCCGGGCGACCGCGTCTCGCTCCTCGTGCCGCCCGGCGCCGACCTGACGGCGCTGCTCTACGCGTGCCTGCGCATCGGAGCCGTCGTGGTCGTCGCCGACGCGGGCCTGGGCCTGCGCGGTCTCACCCGCGCGGTCCGCGGCGCCTGGCCGGATCTAGTGGTCGGCGCCCTGCCCGGCCTCACCGTCGCGCGGGCCCTCCGCTGGCCCGGCGGCCGGGTCTCGACGCAGACCCTGCCCCGCGCCTCCGCCTCGGCCCTCGGGGTCGACACCTCGCTCGGGCAGCTGATCGAGCTCGGCCGCGCCGAGCTGGCCGCCGACCCGGAGGCGCTGGGCGAGGCGCCCGCCGCCGACGCCGTGGCCGCGATCCTGTTCACCTCCGGCTCGACCGGCCCCGCCAAGGGCGTCGTCTACACGCACCGCCAGCTCGCCGGCGTCCGCGACGCGCTCGCCCGCCAGTACGGGATCGGACCGGGCACCGGCCTCGTCGCGGGCTTCGCGCCGTTCGCCCTGCTCGGTCCCGCGCTGGGCACGCGCTCCGCCACCCCGGACATGGACGTCACCGCGCCCCGGACGCTCACCGCGGCCGCCGTCGCCGCGGCCGCCGCACGGGTCGACGCGACCGTGCTGTTCCTCTCGCCGGCCGCACTGGCCAACGTCGTGGCCACCGCCGGCGCGCTCGACGCCGACGACCACCGGGCCCTCGCCGGCGTGCGCACCTTCCTCTCGGCCGGCGCCCCCGTCTCGGCGGGACTGCTCGGCGAGGCGCAGGCCCTCATGCCGAACGCCTCCGCCCGCACTCCCTACGGCATGACCGAGGGGCTGCTGCTCACCGACGCGTCGCTGGAGGGCATCCGCGAGGCCGCGTCCGACGACGATCCGCGCGGAGGCGTCTGCGTGGGCGTGCCCGCCGCGGGCGTCCGGCTGCGGATCGCCCCGCTCGACGCCGACGGCCGCGCCACGGACGAGCCGGAGGAGATCACCGGCACGACCGGCGAGATCGTCGTCTCGGCAGGTCACGTCGAGGACCACTACGAGCGCCTCTGGCTCACCGACCGTGCCGCCCGCGTCGGCGCCGTCCCGGGCGAGCGCTGGCACCGCACCGGGGACGTCGGGCGGATCGACTCCGCCGGCCGCCTCTGGGTCGAGGGCCGCATGCCGCACGTCGTCGTCACTCCCGACGGCGTGGTCACGCCGGTCGGACCGGAGCAGCGGATCGAGGCGCGCGTGGCCTCGGTCGCCCGCGCCGCGATCGTCGGAGCCGGCCCGCGCGGAGTCGCGCAGCTGGTCGCCGTGGTCGAGCTGCGCTCGGGCGCGCGCCGCGTGGTGCTGGCCGAGGAGGCCCTCGCCGCTGAGGTGCGCGCGGCCGTCGGCCGGCCCGTCGCCGCGGTGCTCGTCGTCCCGGCGCTGCCCACCGACATCCGCCACAACTCCAAGATCGACCGGGCCGCGCTCTCGCGCTGGGCCGAGGGCGTGCTCGCCGGCGGCCCGATGGTGGCTCCGTGAGGGTCCTGGTCACCGGCGCGAGCGGCCTGCTCGGCGGTGCGGTGGCCGCGGGCCTCGTCGCCCAGGGGCACGAGGTCCGCACCTTCCAGCGTCGGCCCTCCGGGGTCGCGGGCGTCGAGGAGGCGCGGGGCTCCCTGACCGATCCGCGCGCGGTCGAGGAGGCCGTCGACGCGGCCGAGGGCGTCGTGCACCTCGCCGCGAAGGTCTCGCTCGCCGGCGATCCTGGCGACTTCGACCGCGTGAACATCGACGGCACCCGGCGTCTGCTCGCCGCCGCCGCCCGCGCCGGCGTGAGCCGCTTCGTCCAGATCTCGTCGCCCTCCGTCGCCCACTCCGGCTCCTCGATCACCGGCGACGACGCCGAGCCCGCCGATCCGGACCGGGCCCGCGGCGACTACGCGCGCACCAAGGCCCGGGCCGAGCTGCTGGCCCTCGCGGCCGACGCCCCCGGCTTCGCGGTGGTCGCCGTGCGCCCGCACCTGGTCTGGGGTCCGGGCGACACCCAGCTCGTCGCCCGCATCGTCGAGCGGGCGCGCGCCGGCCGGCTGCCGCTCCTCGGGCACGGCCAGGCGCTGATCGACTCCACCTACATCGACAACGCCGCCTCGGCGATCGTCGCCGCTCTCGGGCGGGCGGAGGAGGTGCACGGCCGCTCCTACGTCGTCACCAACGGCGAGCCGCGCCCGGTCGCCGAGCTGCTCGCCGGGATCTGCCGCGCCTCGGGCGTCGAGCCGCCGCGCTGGTCCGTCCCCGCCTCCGTCGCCCGCGCTGCGGGCTCGCTCGTCGAGCGCGTGTGGGCCGTGCGGCCCGGCGCCGATGAGCCGCCGATGACCCGCTTCCTCGCCGAGCAGCTCTCGACCGCGCACTGGTTCGACCAGCGCCGCACGCGCGCCGATCTGCAGTGGAGCCCGTCGGTCACCCTCGACGAGGGTCTGGCGCGCCTGTCCGCCGCCCGCTGAGGCGCCGGGTCCGGAGACGACGGAACGGACGGGACCCTGTCGCCGAGGCGAGGGGGTCCCGTCCGTCCGGGGCTCCCGCGACGGATCGCGGGAGGGGAGCCGAGGTCAGTCGGCGAGGATGAGGTACAGCGCGCGACGGGTCTCGTCGAGCTTGGCGGAGGCGGCGGCGCGCTGCGCCTCGGTCGCTCCGCGGAACTGCTGCACGACGCCCATCAGCTTGCCGACGTTCTCCATGAAGGCGCGATCGGCGTCGCTCGCGCCGGGGGTGGCCTCCCAGGCCGCGTCGAGCTCGTCGGCGTGCTCGCGCACGTAGGTGCCGCCCGCGTCCGTGAGCTGGTACTCGGTGCCGCGGCCCTCGCCGACGGCCGTGATGAGGCCCTCGTCGACGAGCTGCTGGAGGGTGGGGTAGACGGAGCCGGGGCTGGGACGCCACGATCCGTTCGTCTTCTCGGCGATGGCCTTGATCAGGCCGTAGCCGTTCGAGGACTTCTCGGAGAGGAGGGAGAGGAGGGCCGCGCGGACGTCACCGCGTCGGGCGCGTCCTCCGCCGCGGCCGAAGGGGCCGCCGAAGCCGGGGCCGAAGCCCGGGCCGAAGCCGAAGCCGGGCCCGAAGCCGCGGCCGTGACCGCCGGGTCCGCGGCGCTGTCCGCGGCCGGGGTGCTCGTGGCGGGAGGAGTGGTCGCCGTCGCACGAGTCGCGGCGGTCGTCGGAGAAGAAGGTCCTGGAGTTCATGGGTGTGCTGCTCTCTGTCGTGAGGGGATCCCTTTCGATCGGATCCGGTCGCCCGTCGGGAGCGGCTGCTCCCGATCTGTCGGCGATGCAGTAACGATATATCGGTGACGGATCGGATGTCAACACCTGAACTGCCCGTAGCCTGGGAGCTCCCCGTCGATCGAGAGGTCCCGCATGCCGCGTCCCGACTCCGAGCTCGAGGCGTACCTCGACTCCTCCCTCCTCGCCGGGGACGTCCTCACCGGCCGCGCGAGCAACCTCGGCAACCTCCGCCGGCTCGCCGCCCGCGAGCCCGCGCACCTCTACGGGGTGGACGTGGCCGAGCACTGGACGCTCGAGAGCCTGCTCGCCCTGATGAGGGAGCGCGTGGGGATCAGCACCGACCCCTCCTTCGAGAGCGGGCAGGACCGGATCGACGCCCGCCTGACGGTCGCGGGGCTCGCCCGCTACCGCGACCGGTTCGCCGCCGCTGTCCGCGAGGGGGCGCTCCTCCTGTTCGCCACCGCGCACCCCGCGACCCTGATGGACGTCTACCGCCGCTTCGCTGCTGCCGCGACGGAGCGGGGCGCTCGCGTGATCGACGTGAACGCGCTCCCGTTCGCCGCCCCCGACGGCATCCGCGTTCCTCTCGCGGACGAGCACCAGGCCCTGTGGTGCACCGGCGGGGTCACCTGCGTCTACCGCGGGGGAGGGCTGCAGCACACGCACTCGCCGGAGCCGATGGACGCGCTGCTCGACCGCCTCGACGAGCTCGGCATCCGCCCCGACCTGGTCGTCGCCGACCACGGCTTCGCGGGCGCGGCCGGCCGGCGGGGGCTGCCGGTCATCGCGATCGCCGACTGCAACGACCCGGCGGTGTTCGTCGCCGAGGCGCAGGGCTCGATCGAGGTGGTCGTCCCGATCGACGACGGGCTGGCCGTCCACCTCTACGAGCCGGTGATCGACTTCGTCCTCCGCGCCCTCTCGGAGCCCGCGCGCACCTGACGGCTCGTAGAATCGCCTTCGGCTCGTCGCGATCCCGGATCCGACGGGCCGACCGTTTTCGCGAGTCCCCGCACTCGCCCACCACTGCAGACGGAGCATCCGTGACCCAGCCCCACGACGGCCTCCTCCCGCGCTTCGCCGTCGGCGTCGACATCGGGGGGACGTCGATCAAGGCGTCCCTCGTCGACGTCACCACCGGCGAGCGGGCGGCTCGGCGCTTCGCGGTCGCGAACCCGCTGGGCAAGGAGCCCGAGGACTTCGCCGAGGCGATCGCCGGAATCGTCCGGGACGTCTCGCCGATCGCGGGCACGCCCGTGGGCGTCGGCTTCCCCGGGATCGTCCGCGGCGGCGTCGTCCGCCAGACCACCCACGTCTCGCAGCGCTGGGTCGGGCTCGACGCGCAGGCCCTCCTCTCGGAGGCGACCGGGGTCGACGTCGTCGTCGTCAACGACGCGGACGCGGCAGGGGTCGCCGAGCGCGAGTTCGGCGCGATGCGCGGACGCGAGGGCCTCCTCCTGCTGACCACCCTCGGCACCGGCATCGGGACGGCGCTCGTCCACGAGGGCGTGGTGATCCCCAACTCCGAGCTCGGGCACCTGCACATCGACGGTCCCGACTTCGAGCCGCAGGTCGGCTTCTCGGCCGTCCGCCGCGAGGGCATCACCCTCGAGGAGTGGGCGGGTCGCCTCAGCGTCTACTACCGGCACCTCGAGATGCTGCTCTCGCCGCAGCTGTTCGTGATCGGCGGCGCGGCGGCGCACGTCTTCGACGAGTTCGCCCGCTTCCTCGACATCGGCACCGAGATCGTCCCCGCCCGCTTCGGCAACGACGCCGGATTCACGGGCGCCGCGATGGTCGCGGTCTCGCCCGACCGCCTCGCGCCCTGGTACCGCTCCACCCGCGGCGCCCGCCTCGACCCCGGGGCCCCCGCCATCGCCGATTGACACCCGTCCCTGCACCGAGGGAATCCCGACCCGTCGTGGCATTCCGAAGGCGCTGGGTTCATCGAGGGTCCGCGGTTCCCTCAGCGGGCCGTCAGGCCGCGGTAGACGGCGTCCAGCCGGGCGGCGGCGGCCGGCCAGGAGTGGGCGGCCGCCCAGTCGACGCCGCCGCGGCCGAGACGCGCCAGCTCACCGCGCGAGCCCAGCAGGGTCAGGATCGCCTCGGCCCACGCCGCGGGGGAGTCGGAGTCGAGCAGCACGCCGCTCCCGCCGTCGCGCACCGCGTCCACCAGGCCGGTCGTCCTGCGCGCGAGCACGGGAGTGCCGCTGCCGGCCGCCTCGAGCGCGATGAGCCCGAAGGTCTCGGCCGCCGAGGGCACGAGCGCCAGCTGCGCGCTCCGGAGCCGCTCCGCCACCTGGTCGCGGTCGGCTGCCCCCTCGATCAGCACGCGGTCTCTCAGCGGAGCCGCCGCGGCGCGCACCGCGTCGAGGTACGACTCCCGGCCCGGTGCCGCCCCGCCCACCAGCCGCAGCACCGGCCGCTCCGCCGGCGCGATTCTCGCGAGCGCCTCGACCGCCAGCAGCTGGCCCTTGAGCGGCTGCACCCGGCCGACCAGGACGACTCCGGAGCGCTCGCCGCCGCCCGGGCGGAACCGCGCGTCGACTCCGGGCGGCACCACGACGACCCGGTCCGGATCCGCGCCGTACCCGCTGACGACGTCCTCCCGCTCCGAGGCGCCCGCCACCACGATCGCGTCGGCGGAGGCGAGCACGGAGCGCTCCGCGTCGATCCGCTGCTGCGGCTCCGCGACGTCGCCCGGGGCGAGCCGGGCGTTCTTCGCGAGCGAGCCCGAGTGCATCGAGTGCACGTGCGGCCTGCCGGTGAGCGCCCCCGCGAGGCCCGACACCCAGTAGTGGGAGTGCACGACGTCGGCCCCCTCCGCGGCGCGCGCGAAGTCCGGCGCCGCGGCCGCCAGCGCGTACTTGTCGCCCGCCGGCACCGGCACGCCGACCACTCGCACACCCGGCGCGAGCATCCGGACGCCCTCACCGCGGGTCAGCACCTCGATCTCCCAGCCGAGCGCCGCCAGCTCCGGGAGCACCGCCGCGAGGTACACGTTCATCCCGCCCGCGTCGCCCGTCGACGGCTGCTCGAGCGGGGAGGTGTGCGCCGAGACGACGGCCAGACGGGGCATCCCTCCATCGTAGGGACGGCCGTGCGTCCTCCACGGATCCCGGCCCGCGGCTCGCAGCGCCTCCGGAATCGGGTTGAATAGACGGATGCGCTCGTTCGAGCGCGGAGAGCGTGAGGTCCATGGCCCGCCAGAGTCCCCCCGGTGAGGTGCTGCCGTCGGCCGCACCCGGGCCGGTGACCGCCGGCCACGAGCCCTTCTCCGAGCAGGACATCCGCGCCCTCGTCGGAACCGCCGCCGTCGAGAAGGGCACCGCGTACGCGGACGAGGGCCGCGTGCGCGAGCTGCAGTGGTTCGGCGGCCGCACCCGCCTCTTCGGCCAGGTCCGCGGATCCGGGCGCTCGCCGTACGCCGTGAGCGTGCAGCTCCGCGACGAGGGCGAGCACTGGACCCTCCTCGGCGGCGCCTGCAGCTGCCCGGTCAAGCACGAGTGCAAGCACGTTGCCGCCGTCCTGATCGAGGCCCTGCGCCGCGAGCGCGAGGGCGGAGTGGCCGGTCCCTTCCCGGGCGAGGCCGCTGTCGACGCCGTCCCCGAGTGGCGCAGCGCGCTCGCCCCGCTCCTCGCCGGCGCGGAGCGCTCGCACACCGGCATCCCGCTCGGCCTGCAGTTCGAGCTGCTGCCCGGCGAGCCCGTGCGTCGCCCGCCCGGCCGCTACAACTCCTACCGGCCGCCGCCCGAGCCGCGCCCGCGCCTGGGCGTGCGCCCGGTGCGGATGGGCGACCGCGATCGCTGGGTCCGCACCGGCACCAGCTGGCGTGACCTCGGCTACCTGCACTACAGCCACGACTACGACGAGCGCCAGATCGACGTGATCCGCGAGATGCAGGGCCTGCTCTCCGGGCACAGCGCCTCCAGCTACCACTCGCCCGACACCTGGCTCTACCTCGACCAGTGCCGGAGCGAGGCGATCTGGGCGGCACTGCACGGCGCCGTCCGCGCGGGCATCGGCCTGGTGATGGGCGACCGCGACCAGACGCCGCTGAAGATCCTCGACACGACGGCCACCGCCTCCATCGACGTCACGCGCACCGCCGCCGGCCTCGAGCTGCGCTCGCTCGTCGCGATCGGCGACCACCCGGCGCCCGAGGAGTTCGGCTTCATCGGCGACCCGGCCGTCGGCCTCTACACGTGGGAGGGCGGCGACGAGATGCGCGCCCGCCCTGTCACGCTCATCCCGTTCGCCGCGCCGCTGCTGTCCTCCGCGCGCACGTTCCTCTGGAGCCGCGAGGCCATCCGCATCCCGGTGGCCGAGGAGTCGGCGTTCCTCACCGAGCACTACCAGCGGCTGCACCGGCTGTTCGACATCGTCTCCCGCGACGGCTCCTTCGAGGCGCCGGCGGTGCCCGAGCCGCGCCTCGGCCTCACCCTCGAGCACACCGACGGCGCGGGCCTGCGCGGCTCGTGGTGGTGGCGCTACGGAGTGGAGGGAGCGCGTGGCGGCGTGGACGCCGAGCGGCTCCCGCTGCGGGTCGGCGAGGACGCCGGCTACCGCGACCCCGAGGCCGAGCAGCGGATCCTCGACTCCCTCGTCGGAGCGGGTCTCGACCCGGAGTCGACGCCCGCCCTGGTGTCCCCGTCGAGCAGGCGCCTGCGCCCCACCTTCGACCTGCGCGGCATGCAGACCGTCGGCTTCCTCACCGGCGAGGTCGAGCGGCTCCGGGAGCTCGGCACCGTCGAGATCGAGGAGATCGGCGAGCGCGTCGAGTACCGCGAGGCGCAGACCGCGCCCGTGGTCGCCGTGCAGACCGTCGCCCAGCCCGACAGCCGCGACTGGTTCAACCTCGAGATCTCCGTCACCGTCAACGACGAGGCGGTCCCGCTGGCCGAGATCTTCCTCGCGCTCGCCCGCGGCGACGAGTACATGGTGCTGCCCAGCGGCGTCTACTTCGCCCTCGACGACGAGCGGTTCGGCCGCCTCCGCGAGCTGATCGCCGAGGCCCGCGAGCTCTCGGACGACCCCGGCGAGACCCTGCGGATCAGCCGGTTCCAGTCCTCCCTCTGGGACGAGCTGGTCGAGCTGGGCGTCGTGGAGGCGCAGGCCGCCGCGTGGCGCCGCTCCGTGGAGGGGCTCTCCGGCTTCACCGCGACCGGTGCGCTGGAGTCGCGGGTCCTGCCCGAGGGCTTCGCCGTGGAGCTGCGGCCCTACCAGCAGCTCGGCTACGACTGGCTCTCGTTCCTCTACGACAACCAGCTCGGCGGCGTGCTCGCCGACGACATGGGCCTGGGCAAGACCGTGCAGTCCCTCGCCCTGGTCACCCGGGTGATGCAGGAGCAGCGCGCCGCGGCCGCGGAGGCGGGCACCTCGCCGCGCCCGTTCCTCGTCGTCGCTCCCACCAGCGTGGTGCCCAACTGGGTCGGCGAGGCCAAGCGCTTCGCCCCGGACCTCCGCGTCGTCGGGATCGACGAGACGTCGAAGAAGAAGCGGAAGGCGCTCTCCAGCGTCATCGGCGAGGCCGAGCTGGTCGTCACCTCCTACGCCCTGTTCCGGCTCGACTACGAGTCGTACTCGGGCATCCAGTGGTCGGGGCTCCTCCTCGACGAGGCGCAGTTCGTCAAGAACCGCCAGTCGGCGACGCACCAGCTCGCGCGCCGGCTCGACGTGCCCTTCAAGCTCGCCATCACGGGAACGCCGATGGAGAACAACGTGATGGAGCTCTGGTCGCTGCTGTCGATCGTCGCTCCGGGCCTGTTCCCCTCGCCCGCCGGGTTCGTCGAGTTCTACCAGAAGCCGATCGAGCGCGAGGCCGACAGCGAGAAGCTCTCGCAGCTGCGGCGGCGCATCCGCCCGCTGATGCTGCGGCGCACCAAGGAGCTCGTCGCCAAGGAGCTGCCGCCCAAGCAGGAGCAGACCCTCGAGGTCGAGCTCGGCCCGAAGCAGCGGAAGGTCTACGACACGTACCTGGCGCGGGAGCGGCAGCGCGTGCTGGGCCTGATCGGCGACTTCGAGAAGAACCGCTTCGCGATCTTCCGCGCGCTGACCGTGCTGCGCCAGGTCGCGCTCGACGCGGCACTGGTCGACGAGGCGCACGAGAGCGTGCCCTCGACCAAGCTCGACCTGCTCGACGAGCTGCTGGGCGACGCCCTCGGCGAGGGGCACCGCGTGCTGGTGTTCAGCCAGTTCACGCGGTTCCTCGGCCGGGTCCGCGGCCGGCTGGACGCGGCGGGCATCGAGTACGCCTACCTCGACGGAGCGACGAAGAAGCGCGACGAGGTCATCGAGCGGTTCCGCTCGGGCGCGGCGGGCGTGTTCCTGATCTCGCTCAAGGCCGGCGGCTTCGGGCTCAACCTCACCGAGGCCGACTACTGCATCCTGCTCGACCCGTGGTGGAACCCCGCCACCGAGTCGCAGGCGGTCGACCGTGCGCACCGCATCGGGCAGACCCGCTCGGTCATGGTCTACCGCCTGGTCGCGAAGGACACGATCGAGGAGAAGGTGATGGCCCTCAAGGAGGCGAAGGCCGCGCTCTTCGCCGCGGTCATGTCGGACGACGGCGCGGCGGCCACCGGCGGGATCACCGCCGAGGACGTGCGCGAGCTGCTGGGCTGAGCGCCGCCGCTACTCGCGCACCTGCTCCAGCAGGGTCGTGACGGCGGCGCGGGTGTCGGCTGCGAGCCGTCCGAGGCGGTGCGCGGCACGGATCGACACCGGCCGGTACGGGTGCACGAGCCGCCGGGCCGCCGTGCAGGGCAGCGCGAACGCCGCGACGACGCCCGCGTCGATCCCGTCGAGTCCGCCGTCGTCCCGGCCGAAGACGAGCTCCCGACCCTCGCGGGCGAGAGCCTCCGGCAGGTCGGCCTCGCCGATCGGGAGGCGCAGCACGGCGAGCAGGCCGGCCGCCTGCACCCGGCGCGGCAGCGGGCGTCCGAGGCGTCCCGCCGCGTGCACCGTGAAGAAGTCGGCCTGCCGCTCGAGGATGCCCGTGACCGTCTCGGCGAGGCGCTCCATCTCGGGGTGCAGCGAGAGCCGGGCGAGCCGGCGGTAGCCGTGCACCGCGACCCGGGCGTCCACCGCGAGGGCCAGCGCGACGGGGCCGGCGAGGGAGGCCGCGGCGCGGTCGAGGAGCGGGCGCGACCTCACCGTCGGCTCCGGCGGGCGGATGTCGATGCCGCGGATCTGCGGCGAGGCCGCGAGCACGTCGCCCAGGGCGTCGGCGATCCGGTGCCGCTCGGCGGCCCAGACGGACGCGAACGCGCGGACCTGCTCGTCGGGGTGGGCGCGCGCGAGGGGGAGCACCCGGGCCACGGTGGCGTGCTCGATCGCCCGCAGGTACGCGGTGGCGACGATGGCCTCGCGGTCCAGCGGCACCTCCTCGAACTCGCGCACCGAGAAGTGCTCGCGCAGGGCGCCGTGCGCGCTGCGGTGGTGGTCCTCGAGGTCGAACGGTTCCGCGATGCCCACGTCGTGCTCCTCCGCTAGTCCGGTCCCTCCATCCTGGGCCCCCGGTGCGAGAGGCGGAAGAGCACGCGCCCATCCCTGGGACACTGGGAGCCGGTCATCAGGCGGCCGGGGGAGCGGGGCGGGATGAGCGGGGCCCGGACCTCGGCGATCGGCGCCGTCCTCCTCGCCGCCGTCTGCTTCGGCACGACGGGGACCGCCCAGGCCCTCGGAGCGGCGGGCGTGGATCCGCTCCTCCTCGGGGCGGCGCGCATCGTCCTCGGCGGCGCCCTGCTGGCCGCTCTCCTCGGCGTGGAGGCTCTGCGCCGGCGGAGCCGCTCCCGCCCGACCCGCGCCGTCGTGCTGCTCGTCGTGCTCGGAGCGGTCGGCGTCGCCGCGTACCAGCCCGCCTTCTTCACCGGCACCGCGCAGAACGGAGTCGCGGTCGGCACGATCGTCGCCCTCGGCTCCGCTCCCGCCTTCACCGGCCTGCTGGAGTGGCTCGTCCTGCGGACGACGCCGAGCCCGCGCTGGTTCGCCTCGACCGCGCTCGCCGCGGTCGGCGTGGTGCTCCTCAGCGGCGGCGGATCCGGCGGCGTGACGCTCCCCGGCCTCGCCGCCTCGGCCGGCGCCGGCGCCTCCTACGCGCTCTACGCCGTCTGCGGCAAGCTGCTGCTCGAGCGCGGGCTCAGCCCCGTCGCCGCCATGGGAGCCCAGTTCGGAGCCGCGGCGCTGCTCGCGCTCCCGTTCCTGCTGCTGGGCGATCCGTCGCGGCTCTCCGGCTCGATCCCGGCCGCGCTCTGGCTCGGAGTGGTGACGGTCGCCGTGGCCTACACCTTCTTCGCGCGCGGCCTGCGAGCGCTTCCCGCGGCGACCGTCTCGACGCTCACCCTCCTGGAGCCGGCGACCGCGACTCTCCTCGGCGTGGCGGTGCTGGGGGAGCGGCTGACCGCTGGAGCCGTCCTGGGCGTCGCGGTGCTGGTGGCGGCGGTGCTGCTGCTGGCGGTGCGGGGGCGCGGCCGCTCCGGTGCGCGGAGAGAGGCGCCGCCGCGCTCCGCGGAGTAGCGTCGACTCCCACCGACCCGACGACGAGGCGGAGCGCATGACCAACCCGTGGCTGGCCCGCCCTGGCAGCGGTCGGCGGCGCGCGCTGGTCGAGGAGTCGTGGGAGCGCGCACGGCGGCGGCGCCTCGATCCGGACCGGCTGACGGCACCGCTCTCGTTCTCGGGAGACGACCTCCGCGAGTACCGCACCGGGCATCCGCTCGCCTCGGTCCTCCCTGTCATCCGCCGCCTGCTGGTGCGCGACGCCGACGAGGACAGCGGCGTGCTCGTCGCGGTGGGCGACGCGCTCGGGCGGCTGCTCTGGATCGACGGGGACCAGCACCTCAAGAGCCTCGCCGAGGGGATGTCGTTCGTCGAGGGCGCGGCGTGGGCCGAGCCCGACGTCGGGACGTCCGCGCCGGGGACGGCCCTCGTGCTCGATCACGGCGTGCAGATCCACGGCGCCGAGCACTTCGCCTCGCTCGTGCACCCGTGGAGCTGCACCGCCGTCCCCGTGCACGACCCCGAGACGCACGAGATCCTCGGAGTGATCGACATCACCGGCGGCGCCGACGTCGTCGCCCCGCAGACCCTCCCGCTGATGGAGGCGACCGCCGCCGCCGTCGAGAGCGAGCTGATGGTGCAGCGGCTCCTCCGCCCGCGGCGGCCCGCCGCACGGAGCACGGCGGCGGCCCGGGCGCCGAGCCTGCGTGTCCTCGGGCGCGAGACGGGCCTGGTGACGGCCGCCGGAGCGACGCTCGAGCTGAGCACCCGGCACGCCGAGATCCTGACCCTGCTCGCCTGGCACCGGGCCGGGCTCTCGGCCGAGCAGCTCGCCCTCCTGCTCCACGGCCGGGACGACGCGGTGGTCACCGTCCGCGCCGAGATGGTGCGGCTGCGCCGCGCGCTCGAGCCGACCCTCCCGCGCCTGGTGCCCCTCTCGCGCCCCTACCGCCTGGCGAGCCCGGTCGACCTCGACGCCCGCCAGGTGCTGGGCCTGCTCGACCGCGGCTCCCACCGCCTCGCCCTGGACGCCTACCGGGGCGCGCCGCTGCCCTCGTCCGAGGCGCCGGGGATCCGGGCGATCGCCGGCGAGCTGCGCCTGCGGGTGCGGGCGAGCGTCCTCGCCGATGCGGCGCCCGCGACCCTCCTCGCCTGGGCGGAGGGCCCTGACGGCCGCGACGACGCGGAGGTGTGGCGGGAGCTCCTGCGCGTCCTCCCGCCCCGCTCGCCCCGGCGTGCCGGTGTCGCCGCGCACCTCGAGACGATCGAGGCGGAGCAGCGCTGAGCCGTTCCGGTCGCTCCCGGGAGTGCCGCCGGAGCCGTCCGGCCGCGGAGCCGCCTCGCTAGCCTCGACGCATGAGCACCCTCGCACCACCTCCCCGGGCCCTCGCGAGCGGAGTCGCGGGGGGCCTGCTCCTGATGGCGGTCTTCACGATGTGGTGGGCGAGCGACACCACGGTCGGCTGGCCGGCACCGGCGGCGACGACCGCCGTGACCCTCTGCGCGCTCGCGGCCGTGGTCTTCGCCGTGCAGGCCGTCCGCCTCCTCGTCGCCCGGCGGAGGATGGCGGTGGAGCTCACCGACGCCGACCACGCGGCGAAGCCGAACGGTCTGCTGTTCGGAGCGGTCTTCGCCGCGGAGGGCGTGCTGATCGGTGTCGCGGTGGGTGTCCTCACCGGCACCGGGCTCGAGCGGTTCCTCGTGCCGGCCATCGCCGTGATCGTGGGCCTGCACTTCTACCCGATGGCGAGGATCTTCGGCCGGACCCTCGACCTCTGGCTCGCCACCTGGACGACGCTGGTCGGAGCGATCGGAGTCGTCGTGGTCCTCGTCGACGGTTCCGCCTGGCCGCAGGTGTGGTCCTGGGTCGGCGCGGGAGCCGCAGCGGCCACGATGACCTACGGCGTCTACATGAGCCGGATCGCCCAGCGCCTGCTCGCGAGCGTCTGAGGTCCGGGCCGCGGGGCCCTCCTCCTCGGGCGGCCGCGTCTCCGCCCGGCCGGTCCGGTCTCCGTCCTCGCCGCTCCCGCCGGTGCGTCGACCCGTGCAACGTCGTGCAACCCCCCGCGACGTAGCGTCAGGACCGGGCGCCCACCCCGCGCCCACGACAACGACGTCGATGGAGGTCCACATGACGCTGTACGCCGACCAGGTCGCCGAGCAGGCACCGCAGGAGCCGGGTTCCACGGTCTACGCGAATCCAGGCACGGAGGGATCCGTCGCCTCCTTCCGCTCGCGCTACGACCACTACATCGGAGGCGAGTACGTCGCCCCCGCGAGCGGCCAGTACTTCGAGAACATCACCCCGATCACCGGGAAGCCCTTCTGCGAGATCGCCCGCGGCACCGCCGCCGACGTCGACCGCGCCGTCGAGGCGGGCTGGAAGGCGTTCGCGAGCTGGGGGAAGACCAGCCCCGCCGAGCGCTCGAACGTGCTCCTGAAGATCGCCGACCGCATGGAGGCGAACCTCGAGCTGCTCGCCGTCGCCGAGACATGGGAGAACGGCAAGCCCGTGCGCGAGACCCTCGCCGCCGACATCCCCCTCGCCATCGACCACTTCCGCTACTTCGCCGGAGCGATCCGCGCGCAGGAGGGAGGCGTCTCCGAGATCGACCACGACACGATCGCGTACCACTTCCACGAGCCGCTGGGCGTGGTCGGGCAGATCATCCCCTGGAACTTCCCGATCCTGATGGCCGTGTGGAAGCTCGCGCCGGCGCTCGCCGCGGGCAACTGCGTGGTGCTGAAGCCGGCCGAGCAGACGCCGGCGTCCATCCACGTGCTGCTCGACCTGATCGGCGACCTCATCCCCGCCGGCGTGCTCAACGTCGTCAACGGATTCGGGTTCGAAGCGGGCGCACCGCTCGCCTCCCACCCGCGCATCCGCAAGATCGCCTTCACCGGCGAGACGACCACCGGCCGCCTGATCATGCAGTACGCCAGCGAGAACCTCATCCCGGTGACGCTGGAGCTGGGCGGCAAGAGCCCCAACGTGTTCTTCGCCGACGTCGCCGCGGAACGCGACTCCTTCTACGACAAGGCGCTCGAGGGCTTCTCGTTCTTCGCCCTCAACCAGGGCGAGGTCTGCACCTGCCCGTCGCGGGCGCTCGTGCAGCGCTCGATCTACGACGACTTCGTCGGTGACGGCCTCGAGCGGGTCAAGCGGATCAAACAGGGCAACCCGCTCGACACCGCCACGATGATCGGCGCCCAGGCCTCGAACGACCAGCTCGAGAAGATCCTCTCCTACATGGACATCGGCAAGCAGGAGGGAGCGAAGCTGCTCATCGGCGGCGACCGCGCCGACCTCGGCGGCGAGCTCAGCGGCGGGTACTACGTCAACCCGACCGTGTTCGAGGGCCGCAACTCGATGCGCATCTTCCAGGAGGAGATCTTCGGCCCCGTCCTCGCCCTCACCTCCTTCGACGACTTCGACGACGCGATCGGCATCGCCAACGACACCCTCTACGGCCTCGGCGCCGGAGTGTGGAGCCGCAACGGCGCCCAGCTCTACCGCGCCGGCCGGGCCATCGAAGCCGGCCGCGTCTGGTCGAACACCTACCACCAGTACCCTGCGCACGCGGCGTTCGGCGGCTACAAGCAGTCGGGCATCGGACGCGAGAACCACAAGGTGATGCTCGACCACTACCAGCAGACGAAGAACCTCCTCGTCTCCTACGCGGAAGGACCGATGGGCTTCTTCTGAGCTGGTTGGCACGGGCTCCTCGTTCCTCGTCGCCCGTGCCGCGGTCGGCTCGCCGACGTGGCCGGGTGGGGAGGAGCGGGGAGCGTTCGCACCGAGACGGATCCGCTGGCACGCGGATCCGCCGTTCGGTGCTGGTTCGCACGGGCTCCTCGTTCCTCGTCGCCCGTGCCGCGGTCGGCTCGCCGACGTGGCCGGGTGGGGAGGAGCGGGGAGCGTCCGCACCGAGACGGATCCGCTGGCACGCGGATCCGCCGTTCGGTGCTCGGCCCTGCGGGCGAGGCACCTGGCGGCGCGCGGAAGGACGGTGCTCGGCCCTGCGGGCGAGGCACCTGACGACGCGCGGGAGAACGGTGCTCGGCCCTGTGGGCGAGGTACCTGGTGGCGCGCGGGAGAACGGTGCTCGGCTCTTCGGGCGAGGCATCGGACGAGGGGGCGCCCCCTCATGTTGATCGAGTAGTCCGCGCTGCGGCGTATCGAGACGCCGCCCGGAGGAGCGTCCGCCGTCAGCGGTCGGGCGCACACAGACATTCCGCACCACGAGCGAAGGAGCACCACCCATGACCTCCACGAGGGTCGACGTCACTGCGGAGGCGGCAAGCATGCTCCGCCGGATGACGGCGCTGCACGGGCCGCTCATGTTCCACCAGTCGGGCGGATGCTGCGACGGCAGCTCCCCGATGTGCTTCCCCGCCGGGATGTTCCGCACCGGCGCCTCGGACGTGCTCGTCGAATCGCTCCGGCTCGACGGCCTGGACCCGATCGACTTCTGGATGTCCCGCTCCCAGTTCGAGTACTGGAAGCACACCCACCTCACCGTCGACCTCGTCGACGGACGGGGCAGCGGATTCAGCGTCGAAGCCCCCGAGGGAAAGCGCTTCATGATCCGCAGCCGACTGCTCACCGACGACGAGCTCGTCGAGTTCGGGCTGCTCCCCGCCGGCGCCGTCGGGCCCTGAGCCGGCTTCCCTGACCCGTTCCCCCTGACCCGTTCCCGTCGCAGATCCTCGCCGACCGGCGACGTCGCTGACCTGCGGTGTCAGCCGCCCGGAGCGGGAGCGGGCGGCGCCTTCCCCGTGCTCAGCTGCACGCCCACCACCGAGCCCTTGTCCACGCGGGTGCCCGCGGCCGGACCTGTGCCGGCCACGGTGTTCATCGGCTGCGTCGAGTCGACCTGCGACGTCGCTCCGGGAGTGAGCCCTGCGGCAATCAGCGCCTGCGCGGCGGAGTCGCTGGTCCGGCCCGACAGGTCCGGCACGGTGACCTGCGGCGCCGCGATGAGCGACTGGTCGGCCTGCGGGAAGTCGGAGCCGCCGTAGCGGGAGTCGATCGCCGTCATCAACGGCTTCCAGATCCGGTGGCGTGCCGAGGGCGCCCAGCCGCTGTCGAAGTCGATCGAGTCGAGGTTCACCCTCGAGCCGTCCGCGCGTGCCGAGATGCTGCCGACCCAGACCGCGAGGGAGGTCTCGGTCGAGGCGCCGATGGCCCAGGTGTCGGCGGAGTTGTCGGTGGTGCCCGTCTTGGTGATGTGCTGGATGCCGTTCTTCGGATCGTCCTCGACACCCGTGCCCTCGGCGGTCACCTTGAGCATCGTGTACTGCATCGCCGAGGCGACCCTCGACGACACCGCCCGGCTGCAGGTCGTCTCCACCGGCTCGATCTCGCGGCCGTCGGCTCCGACGATCGCCGTGATCGCGACGGGGGTGCAGGTCGTGCCGTTCGCGGCGATGCCGGAATAGGCGGTCGCCATGGTGAGCGGTGCGATCTCATTGGTGCCGAGGACCGCTCCCGGCGACTGCACGAGCGCGGTCCCGTCCGCGCGGTGCACTCCGAAGGCCTCGGCCTGCTTGCGGATCTCGCACTGGTCGAGCAGGTGCGACATCCCGGTGAAGCCCGTGTTCAGCGAGTAGATCGTCGAGTACAGCGCCGTCTGGGTGTCGGTGTAACCGCCGTCGCCGGCGTTCTTGGGGTTGTAGGAGTCGTAGTCCCAGGTGCCCTCGCAGCTGTCGGCGAAGCCGGTCCAGTTCTTCTGCTTCGAGTCGAACTGCTCGAGCAGGGTGTGCCCGCGGTCGAGCCACTCGGCGAGCGTGAACACCTTGTAGGCGGAGCCGGTCTGGAAGCCGTTGCCGCCGCCCGCGGACGCGTCGACGTTGAGGTTGATCGCCGAGAACTCCGGCCCGCTCGCGATCACGTCCGGGTCCTGGCTGTAGCGCTTGTTCTGCACCATCGTGAGGATGCGCCCGGTGCCGTTCTGGACGGCGACCGCCGTCGCCCCGACGTCGAAGCGCGGATCGGAGGAGGGGACCTGCTCGTCCATCAGTTCCTGCGCGGTCCTCTGCAGATCGAGGTCGATCGTCGTGTAGACCTTGATGCCGCCCTGCTTGATCGCCGCGTAGCGCTCGTCGTCGGTCGCTCCGAGCGCCGGGTCGTCTCGGAGGACGTGGGTCACGTAGTCGCAGAAGTAGGCCGCGCTGCCGGCCGTCTGGCAGCCGGTGGACGGCGGGGTGATGTCGGGGGTGATCGCCTCGGCGGCCGCGGCGTCGTGCGCCGCCTGGTCGATGCTCCCCGTCTCGAGCATCCGGTCGAGGATGTAGTCGCGCCGCTCCCGGGTCTGCGCGTATCCGTTCGCCTCGCCGTTGGCCGTGTCGTCCGGACGGTCGAAGCGGAACTTCTCGGGGTTGTTCACGATCGCCAGGAGCGAGGCGGACTGCGCGAGGGAGAGGTCGGCCGCCGGGATGCCGTAGTAGTACTCCGCCGCGGCCTCGATGCCGTAGACGGTGCCTCCGAACAGCGCGATGTTGAGGTAGCCGAGGAGGATGTCGTCCTTCGAGGACACCTTCTCGAGCCCGATCGCGAGCCGCATCTCCTTGAGCTTGCGCTCGGCCGTGGTCGCCGTCGCCTCCGCGTACGCGCGGTCGCGGTCCGCCTCGTCCGGGATCGACTCGGCCTTCTGCACCAGCACGTTCTTCACGTACTGCTGCGTGATCGACGAGCCGCCCTGGGTGTCGCCGTCGAGGAGGTAGGTGCTGGCGATGGCGCGGAGGGTGCCCTGCAGGTCGATCCCGCCGTGGTCGTAGAAGCGCGGGTCCTCGCTCGCGACGAGGGCGTCCTTCACGGAGTCGGCGATCCGGTCGGCCGGCACCTCGATCCGGTTCTGGTCGTAGAAGGAGGCCAGCAGCGTCGGATCGTCCGGGTCGCCCGCGTAGACGTCGCTCTTCTGCATCAGGCGCCCGACCTCGAGGTAGCTCGGGAGGGACTGGAACGCCGAGATGGTGCCGGAGGTCGCCGCGCCGGTGAGCGCGGCGGCGGGGGCGACCACGAGCGAGGCGAGCAGACCCGCCAGGACGCTGACGATCACGAATCCGAACAGCGCGCCGAGAGCCCCGTGGACGGTTCGACGGGGCTGGAAGACGGGGACGTTCGGTCGCTTCAGGATGGATCCTCTCGCTGCACCAGCACCCTAGGCGAGGCCTGCGACATCCCCGACGAGGCGCGCCACGGCCGCGCTGGACGCCCGTCCGCCCGGAGTCGGCGCGACGGCGCCCGCGCAGGCCCGGCGCCTGCGACAGCAGAAGGGGCCGACCCCAGAGGGATCGGCCCCTTCACGGGACGGGCGACGTCTCTACTCGATCAGGTCGCCGTTCAGGTCCGAGATGTCGTTCGGATTGGCCGGAGCCTTGCCCGTGCTCACCTGGAGGGGAATCACCCCGCCGGCGACCGCCGTCTCCTCCGCGCTCGGCGTCGTCGACACCACGGAGCCCTCAGGGATCGTCGCGGAGTCGACCGACTCGTGCATCCCGACGACGAAACCGGCGGCGGTGAGGATCGCCGTGGCGCTCTCGACCGTCTCGCCCGTGACGTCGGGGACCTCGGAGTTCGCCGCCGATCGCGGCGAGTACGCGAGCATCGAGGCCGGCGGTGCCGTGAAGTCGTCGCCGCCGTACTTCTCGTCGAGCGCCGTCATGATCGGCTTCCAGATGGCGTGCCGGGCGTTGGAGGCGCGGATGGTCCCCTTCTCGCCCGTCAGGCTGATGAAGCGCAGGTTCTGCTTGGTGTTGTCGGCGAAGCCGTTGATGCTGCCGACCCAGACCGCCAGGGAGGCGGCCTTGCTGGCGCCCGCCGTCCATACGTCGGCGGCCTCGTCGGTGGTGCCCGTCTTGCCGATGTGCTCGATCCCGTCGAAGGGGTTCGAGGCGTAGGCCGTTCCGGAGGTCATCACCCGCTGCATCGCGTACTGCATCCCTCGGGCGACCTCGGGCGACACGGAGGGCGTGCACGCCGATGCCGGGGCGGCGACGGCGTTGCCCTCGCTGTCGGTGATCCGGTCGATGACGATCGCCGAGCAGGTCGTGCCGTCGTTCGCGATCCCCGCGTAGGCGTTGGCCACCGTCAGCGGCGCGATCTCGTTCGTCCCGAGGACCGAGGCCGGCCCGTTGGCGAGCTCGCGGCCGTCGGCGCGGTGCATCCCGAACGACTCGGCGGTGGTGCGGATGTCGCAGAGGTCGAGCTGCTGCGCCATTCCCATGAAGCCGGTGTTGATCGAGTTCGTGGTCGCGCCGAGCGCGCTCATCGAGCTCGCGTCCTCCGACGGGTCGTCGTTGCGAGGCGAGAACCTGCCGTAGTAGCCGCCGTCGCCCTCGACGTTGCACTTCTGGGGGTAGGAGCTGAAGCCGGAGGTGGGGGAGGCGAACGACTCGTTGACGGTGTGCCCCGCCTTCAGCCACTGCGCCAGCGTGAACACCTTGTAGGTCGATCCGGTCTGCACGCCGGAGCCGCCGCCCATGCTGAGGTCGACGTTGAGGTTGATCGCGCTGTAGCCGGGGTTCGCGGCGAGGAACTGCTCGTCCTGGCTGTACTGCGTGTTCTGCACCATGGAGAGCACGCGGCCCGTCTTCGCCTCGACGGAGGCGGCCGTCGCGCCGACCTGGAAGCGCGGGTCGACGGAGGGGATGTAGGCGTTGAGCGCCGCCTGCGAGACCTGCTGGATGTCGAGGTCGAGGGTCGTCACGACGTCGAAGCCGCCCTGGCGGATGCGCTGATAGCGCTCGTCGTCGGTCGCCCCGAAGACGGAGTCGTTGCGGAGGACGTTCAGCACGTAGTCGCAGAAGTACGCGGCGTTGCCGGCGGTGGTGCAGCCGGTCGAGGGCTCCGTGATGTTCGGGGTGATCGGCTCGGCGACGGCGGCGTCGTGCGCGGCCTGGTCGATCCGGCCGTGCTTGAGCTCCTCCGACAGGATGTAGTCGCGGCGCTCCTTGGTGGCGGCGTAGCCGTTGGCGGCGCCGTTCGCCTCGTCGCCCGGGTTGTCGAAGCGGAACTTCGCCGGGTTGTTCACGATCGCCAGCAGCGCGGCCGCCTGCGAGGTCGAGAGCTGGCTCGCGGGGATGCCGTAGTAGTAGTTCGCCGCGGCCTCGATGCCGTAGACGGTGCCCCCGAAGAGGGCGATGTTGAGGTAGCCGAGCAGGATGTCGTCCTTCGACGCCTCCTTCTCGAGGCCGATCGCGAGGCGCATCTCCTTGAGCTTGCGCTCGGGGGTCGGGTCCGTCGCCTCCTGGTAGGCCTTGTCACGCGCGGCCTCGTCGGTGATCGACTCCGCCTTCTGCACCAGGACGTTCTTGACGTACTGCTGCGTGATCGACGACCCGCCCTGCAGGTCGTCGCCCGTCAGCGTGACGGCGATGGCCCGGAGCGTGCCCTGGAGGTCGATGCCGCCGTGCTCGTAGAAGCGCGGGTCCTCGCCGGCGACGGCGGCGTCCTTCGCGGACTGCGCGACGTCGTCCCAGCCGACCTCCACGCGGTTCTGGTCGTAGACGGAGGCGAGGAGGGTCGTCCCGTCGCTCGCGTAGACGTTGGTGCGCTGCATCAGCTGGCCCACGTCGAGGTAGCCCGGCAGGTTCTGGAACATGCCGATCGTGTTGCTCGTCGCCAGGCCCGTCAGCGCGAGAGCCGGCGTGACGCCGACGGTGATCAGGACGCCCGCCACGGCGCTCATCCCGATGAACCCCATGACCGCCCGCAGCGACATCCCGAGCGGCCGGACGGAGCGGCGGGATGCAGTGGGAAGTGCCATGGAGCGGTCGTCCTTTCGACGCGGCGCGGGGCCGCGGAGATGTGAGGGAGGGTGGCGAGAAGCCTCGCGAGCAGTCGCGCGATCCCCCGAGTTCATGGTACGTGACGGGTGCGCCCGCGGGGCGTCCTCCTCCCGGTGGAGATGAGGAGCTGGCGGGTGATGCGCAGGAGCGGGCGCGTCCGGAGTGCTGACCTCGGGTCGATGCATCCGTATCGTGGGGGGAGCGCCGCTCCGAGGGGCGCTGCAGCACCCGTTCCACCCACCGCTCCGGGGCCCCGGGCGGCCGGCCCCGGCAGAAAGCGCACACCATGGCACGCATCCACGACGACGTGACCCAGCTCGTCGGCAGGACCCCTCTCGTCCGCATCAACCGGCTGGAGGGCGCCGACCAGGCGACGGTCCTCGCCAAGCTCGAGTTCTACAACCCCGCGAACAGCGTGAAGGACCGCATCGGCGTCGCCATCATCGACGCGGCCGAGGCCTCCGGCGAGCTGCACCCCGGCGGGACGATCGTCGAGGGCACGAGCGGCAACACCGGCATCGCGCTCGCGATGGTGGGCGCCGCCCGCGGCTACAAGGTCGTCCTCACGATGCCCGAGACGATGTCCGTCGAGCGCCGGGTCCTCCTCCGCGCCTACGGAGCCGAGATCGTGCTCACCCCCGGCAGCGAGGGCATGCGCGGAGCGGTCGAGCGCGCCCGCGCGATCGTCGACGAGACCCCCGGCGCGATCCTCGCCCGCCAGTTCGAGAACGCCGCCAACCCCGAGGTGCACCGCCGCACCACCGCGGAGGAGGTCTGGGAGGACACCGACGGCGAGGTCGACGTCTTCGTGGCCGGCATCGGCACCGGCGGCACCATCACCGGAGTCGGCCAGGTGCTCAAGGAGCGCAAGCCCGGTGTGCAGATCATCGGAGTGGAGCCGATCGACTCCCCGCTCCTCACCCAGGGCACCGCCGGTCCGCACAAGATCCAGGGCATCGGCGCCAACTTCGTCCCCGCGATCCTCGACCGCGAGGTCTACGACGAGATCATCGACGTGACGCTCGACGACTCCGTGCGGGTGGCCCGCGAGATGGCCGCGCAGGAGGGGATCCTCGGCGGCATCTCCTCCGGCTCGATCATGTGGGCCGCGCTCGAGGTCGCGAAGCGCCCCGAGAACGCGGGGAAGACCATCGTCGCCATCGTCTGCGACTTCGGCGAGCGGTACATCTCGACCGTCCTGTACGAGGACCTCCGCAGCTGAGCCCCTCGAGACGAGGCGGGACGCCCCGCTCCGGACGCGACGGTCGGCCGGAGCGCCGCGTCCCGTCCGGACCGGAGCGTCCCGGGCTCCTCGCCCTGCTCCGCGAGGACGTCCGCACCGCCCGGGAGCGCGACCCCGCCGCCCGGAGCGCGGTGGAGGTCGTCCTCTCCTACCCGGGAGTGCACGCGGTCTGGGTGCACCGCGTCGCGCACGCCTGGTGGCGGCGCGGCCTCCGCCTGCCCGCGCGGCTGCTCAGCCAGGCGGCGCGCGCGGCGACCGGAGTGGAGATCCACCCCGGTGCGACCATCGGCCGGCGTCTGTTCATCGACCACGGCATGGGCGTCGTCATCGGCGAGACCGCGCGGATCGGCGATGACTGCATGCTCTACCACTCCGTCACGCTGGGCGGGAGGTCGGCCCGGCGCGAGCGTCGGCACCCCACGCTCGGCGACCGGGTGGTCGTCGGCGCCGGCGCGGTCGTCCTGGGCCCGCTCGTGCTCGGATCGGACGTCAGCGTGGGCGCGAACGCCGTCGTGGTGAAGGACGCGCCCGACGGGGCGGTGCTCGTCGGCATCCCGGCCCGCGATCTGCGCGATCAGGGCGGGGAGGAGGACCCGCTCGCCGAGTCCGGCCGCTCCACCGGCCCGGCGGGACGCGTCTAGCCGGCGACGCTCAGTCGTCGCCCCTCGGCGAGATGTCGCGCGGGGCGCTCTTGATCTGCGCGAAGGCGTCCAGCGCGTGCGCCCGCGTCTCCTTGAGGTCGACGAGGGGCGCCGGGTAGCCGTCCGCGCCTCCGGTCAGCGTGTCCTCGAGCGTCCACGGCTCGTGCACGGCGGCGCCCTCGACTCCGCCCAGCTCCGGCACGTTGTGGCGGATGTACTCGCCGGCCGGGTCGAACTTCCTCGACTGCGTGACCGGGTTGAAGACCCGGAAGAACGGCGACGCATCGGCTCCCGAGCCCGCGACCCACTGCCAGTTCGCGGCGTTGCTCGCCGGGTCCGCGTCCACCAGGGTGTCCCAGAACCACTCCTCGCCCACCCGCCAGTCGACCAGCAGGTTCTTGATCAGGAACGACGCGGTCACCATCCGGACCCGGTTGTGCATGTAGCCGGTGCTCCAGAGCTCGCGCATGCCTGCGTCCACCAGGGGGTAGCCGGTGCGCCCCTGGTGCCAGGCGTCGATCGCCTCCTGGCCGGGGCGTCCCCACGGGAAGGAGTCGAACCGGGTGTCGAAGTTCGCGGTCGCCAGATCCGGCCAGTGGAACAGCAGGTGGTAGCAGAACTCGCGCCAGAGCACCTCGGAGAGGAACCGGTCGCTGCCGTCGCCGCGGTGCAGGCCCTTCGCGTGCGCCTCCTCCAGGGCGTGCCACACCTGGAAGGGGCTGATCTCGCCCCACCTCAGGTGCGGGGAGAGGTTCGAGGTGGCGTCCTCCGCCGGCCGGTCGCGGCCGTCGGCGTAGTCGTCGAGCTGCTCCGCGAGGAACGCGCGCAGCCGGTCGGCCGCCGCCTTCTCGCCGGGGACCCAGCGCTCGCGCAGCCCTCCCGCCCAGTCGGGACGCGTGGGCAGCAGCTCCCAGTCGTCGAGGGAGTCGGAGGCGATGTCTCCCGCGACGCCGTCGAGCGAGCGGGGGCGGGGGAGCGGCGCGCGCGGCGTCGGCTTGGCGCGGCAGGCACGGGCGAAGGGCGTGTAGACGGAGTAGGGGCCGCCGGCGCCGGTCTGCACGGTCCACGGCTCGAACATCAGCGAGCCCTGGTGGCTCTCGGCCTCGAGGCCGCCGTTGCGGAGCGATTCCTTCACCGCCGCGTCGACAGTGCGCTCGGCCCTCCCGTAGCGGCGGTTCCAGTGCACGGCTCCGGCGCCGATCTCCTCGGCGAGCTGGAGGACGACGGCCTCGGCCGGCCCGCGGCGCAGGATCAGCGGGGCGCCGTGCTCGCGCAGGTCGGCGGCGAGGGCGGCGAGGCTGCCGTGCAGCCACCAGCGGGAGGCGCCCCCGAGCGGACGGATGCCCGCCGACTCCTCGTCGAGCACGTAGCAGACCGCGACGGGGCCGCCACGGTCGATCGCGGCGCGCAGAGCGGGGTTGTCGGCCAGGCGCAGGTCGTCGCGGAGCCAGACGAGGGTGGGGGAGGTGTCACTCATGGTGACCACCATGATCCGCGAGTCCCGCGCCGCGGCGAAGACCTGGCCGGTCGCTGCGGCCCGTGCTAGCGGGGACGGATCAGGCGGAGGCGATGCCGTCGCGGAGCTTGTCGCAGAGCGCGGTCAGCTGCTTCAGCTCGTCCTCGTCGAGGACGCCGCCGACCTGCTCCGAGATGGTCCTCATGTGGGTGAGCGCGACGCGGCGGAAGAGCGCGTAGCCCTCGTCGGTGATCGCGATGATCGTGCCGCGGGCGTCCGCCGGATCCTCGCTCTTCTCGACGCAGCCGCGGGCGGCGAGCCGGTCGATCAGCCTGCTGACGCTGGGCTGCGTCAGGAGGACGTGCCGGTTCAGGTCGCGCAGCCGTGCGCGCCGACCGGGCTGCCGGGTGAGGTTGAAGAGCACGTCGTACTCGTTCATCGAGATCTCCCGCGAGGGGAACTCGGTGCTCAGGGTGCGCATCACCTGGACCTGGGCGCGGAAGAGCGACTCCCAGGCGGCGACGGCCTCTCTCGACCCCACTGGTCCTCCTTTTCGGCGCTCAGGAAGCGGTCCCCTGACATCCAGACGCCGTACAGCCTACGCCGGGGTGCTGAGAGGAGGGGAGTCGGAGGAACGGGGCCGGGGGAACGACAGAAGGCCGGCCGCTGAGGCGAGCGGCCGGCCTTCATTCCCTTGCACCAAGAGTGTCCTGCAATCACTTCTCGCGCTTCCCGCCACAGCAAACGGTCGACGCACTTGAACTATATAACGACCCGGTAACGACGCAACCCTCTCTTTCCTGAACACTCCCTGAGCCGCCCCGCTCCGCCCGTCGCCGCGCCCGCCCGCGCTCCGACGACTCTCTCCTGACCCAGGACGCCCCGTCTGCTGCTCTCCGACGTCCGCACCGAACCGCAGCCCATCCCTGACCGTCGACGGACACGACGAGCACCCCCTGCCCTCGTCCCCCGCCGACGCGGCCCGGCCCCGTCGTCCTGCCCCGTGAGGCGCGACCCGCCCCGCCACGGCTTCGACCACGCAGCGGGCCGTCGAGCAGCCCTCCACGTCTGAGGAGCGGTCGCGCACATCCGTCGAGGTCGAGAGGACGTTCCGCCCTCGAGGCGAACGCGGGAAACGCGTGTCAGCGTTTCCCGCTAGCCGAGCGCGACCCGCTCTCCGAATCGCGACCACCGGTGAAGCCGACCGCGGTGAGGAGAGCGCAAGCGCTCTCCTCACAGTTCAGAACAGATCCGGCGACGGCGTCGACGCGTAGCGGATGGCGACGTCGGCGTGGCGGTCGAAGCGGTAGCCGACTCCGCGGACGGTGCGCACGATCTCCTCGTAGCGGCCGAGCTTGGCGCGGAGGCGGCGGACGTGGACGTCGATGGTGCGCTCGTTCGGCGCGTCGTCGTCCGCGGCGCCCCAGAGCGAGGCGATGAGCTCGGCGCGCTCGATGGTGCGGCCCTCGCGGAGCACGAGGTACTGAAGGAGCTCGAACTCCTTGTAGGTGAGGGGGGTGGTCTCCTCGTCGAGGATGACGCGCTTGCGGGAGATGTCGATGACGACGCCGCCGGGTGCACGGTCGGGATCGGGCTCGGCGTCGGAGCGGCGCTTGGCGACGGCGGCCGGGTCCTGCAGCGCGAGGCGGACCACGTCCACGTCGCGGCCTCCGGCGCCCTGCGGGGCGAGGGCGACGGAGGCGTACGTCTCGGCGTCGGGGGCGAGCTGCGCCGTGACGCGCTTGAGCTCCTCGACCAGGCGGCCGAGGTCGACTCCGGCGGCGCGGGCCTTGGCCTCGTCGATGCCGACGTACAGGGCGAAGCCGCGGGCCTCGGTGCCCTGGGGGACGGCGCGGAGGCGGGGTGCTGCGGGCGCGGCGTCGGCGACCGGCTGGAGGCGGGGCGCCTCGGTGGAGGTGGCGGCGGGGACGGTGCGGGTGTGGAGGAGGGTCATGACGAGTCCTTGGCTGGTCGGATCCGGGACGAGTGTCCGAGGGAGCGGATCCGGGTGTGCGCGATCGAGCCGGCCCGCGGTGCGCGGTGGCGGCAGAGACGGATGCGGGGCATCTAGGGGATCGTCCGCGCCTCGGACGCTCAGCCGATCGTGACGATCAGCGGGCGGAGGCGGTGCGGGGATCCGGCGAGGTCAGTTCCTCATGCACACATTCGACAGCACATGACGGGGCCACCGGCCATCATCATGCCGGCATTCCCGATGGCCTCGAGGGAGGTCGGGGCGTGCAGGGTGTCAGTCATGTCCGTCAGTAAAGCGGAGGCCGGTGCACGGCGTCAACACTTCCGTGGGGATGGACGGCGCGTCGGGGGTGGTTCCGGTGCTCGGGAGGAGGCGCGCGCCGTGACGGGGGATCCCGATGCGCCCGCTGAGCGGGCTGCTCGATCAGCAGGACGGGCGGTGCCGGACGGCCGCGGGGGGGGTGTCGAGACCCTCGCTGCGCCGGCCGACCGGCACGGCTCAGCGGGGCTCCCTGTTCCGGGGCGCGACGGAAGGCCCGCTCGTCCGGGGGCCGGCGGGCTCAGCCCGCGAGGCCGTAGAGGCGGTCGCCCGCGTCGCCGAGGCCGGGGACGATGTAGCCGAGCTCGTTGAGCTTCTCGTCGAGGGAGCCGAGGACGATGGTCACGTCGCGGTCGCCGAAGGCCTTCTCGACGGCGGCCAGGCCCTCGGGGGCGGCGAGCAGGCAGACGGCGGTGACGTCGACCGCTCCCCGGTCGAAGAGGAACTGGATGGCCGCGACGAGCGAGCCGCCGGTCGCGAGCATCGGGTCGAGGACGAAGCACTGGCGGTTCGACAGGTCGTCGGGCAGGCGCTCCGCGTACGTGGTCGGCTCGAGCGTCTCCTCGTTGCGCGCCATGCCCAGGAATCCGACCTCGGCGGTCGGGATGAGCTTGACCATGCCCTCGAGCATCCCGAGGCCGGCCCGGAGGATCGGGACGACCAGCGGCTGCGGGTCGCTGAGCGCGAGGCCGGTGGTCTGCGTCACGGGGGTCTCGATGGTGACGGTGCGGGTGCGGACGCCGCGGGTGGCCTCGTAGGCGAGGAGCGTCATCAGCTCCTCGGCGAGCTGCCGGAAGGTGGGGGAGGGGGTGCGCTTGTCACGCAGCACGGTGAGCTTGTGGGTGATCAGCGGGTGGTCGGCTACGTGGACGCGCATAAGCTCAATCTACTGGCCGGAGCGGCGCCCCACCGGCCGCAGCGGGCCGCCGCAGGAGGGGGAGCGATGCGCGACAGCGATCTCCGCGTCCCCCGCCGCTCCGAGGAGTGGATGGGCCTGGCGCTCGACGAGGCGCGGCGGGCCGCGGGCTGGGGCGACGTCCCCGTGGGCGCGGTGGTCCTCGACTCGGAGGGTGCGGTGCTCGGGCTCGGGCGCAACGAGCGCGAGCTGCGGCGGGATCCGACGGCGCACGCCGAGGTGGTCGCGATCCGCGCGGCGGCCGAGGCCCGCGGCGACTGGCATCTCGAGGGCTGCACGCTGGTGGTCACGCTCGAGCCGTGCGTGCTCTGCGCCGGAGCGATCCTGGCGGCGCGGATCGACCGCGTCGTCTTCGGCGCGTGGGACGAGAAGGCGGGCGCCTCCGGATCCGTGCACGACCTCCTCCGCGACCGCCGGCACAACCACGTGGTCGAGGTGTACCCCGGGGTCCGCGCCGCGGAGTGCTCGCGGCTCCTGCTCGACTTCTTCGCCGACCGCCGCTGACGCCGACCGCCGCTGACGCCGAGCGCCGCCGAACCCCTCAGCTCGGAGTGCCCAGCCACTCCGTCAGCGCGAGCCGCGTCGCCGCGTGCATCCGCTCGAAGCGCTCCGCCGCGACGTCGTCGGCGAGCACGGCGGCGTCGTAGCCCGCCGCTCCTGCCCACTCCCCGTCGCCCTCGAGCCACTGCGCGGCCATCGTGCCGGTCAGCTCGGGGTGGAACTGCACGCCGAGGAGCCAGTCCTCCACGGCGAACGCCTGCACCTCGCCCGCCGGCGACGACGCCAGCAGCGCCGCTCCGCTCGGCAGCGCGAAGGTGTCGCCGTGCCACTGCATCACGTGGACGCCGGCCAGGTGCCGGAGCGGGGAGCCGGCGCCCTCCTCCGTGAGCACGACCGGCCGGAAGCCGACCTCGCGAGCCGATCCGGGATGGACGGACTCGCCCAGGGCGGTCGCGATCAGCTGCGCTCCGAAGCAGACGCCGAGCGTGGGACGGCGGTGGTGCATCCGGTCCTGCAGGAGCGCGATCTCGGGGCTGATGAAGGGGTGCCGCGAGGTCTCGTAGACGCCGGCGCTGGAGCCGAGCGTGACGACGAGGTCGGGGGCGAGGATGTCGATCGCGTCGAGGTCCGTCCCTGCGACGGCGTCGACGGCGAACCCCCGCTCGGTCAGCATCGGCTCGAGCGCGCCGAGCCCGGCACCGCGCTCGTTGACGATCGCCAGGGCCCGGCGCATCTCAGGCGCTCCCGTGCGGCGCGGCCGGCGGGGAGGCGGCGGCCGGAGCGGCCGCGGCGGCCGTCCCTTCCGCCTCCGTCACAGCCGGACGGGCCGCCGGCGGTCCCGCGCGTCCGCGGTCGACGTCGGGCTCGAGGTAGATCGTGGTGGCGGCCGGGACGGCCTCGCGGATCCGCTTCTCCGCGGCGTCGATCCCGGCGGCCACGTGCTCGAGGGTCTCGGCGGCCGGGAAGGCGAGCTTCGCGGCCACGAGGATCTCGTCCGGTCCGAGGTAGAGCGTGCGCATGTGGATGACGCGCTCGACGTCGCGCCCGGCCTCGAGCGCGGCGCGGATCGAGGCGGCGTCGGCGGGGGTCGCCCCCTCTCCGACCAGCAGGCTCTTCGTCTCGACGCCCAGCACGATCGCCACCACGATCAGCAGGGTGCCGATCATGATCGTTCCGATCGCGTCGTAGACCGAGTCGCCGGTGATCACGGTCAGCCCGACTCCGAGCAGCGCGAACGTCAGACCGGTGAGCGCGGCGACGTCCTCGAGGAGCACGACCGGCAGCTCCGGCGCCTTCGCCCGGCGGATGAACTGCAACCAGGACTGCGAGCCGCGGACCCGGTTCGACTCCTTCACTCCGGTGCGCAGCGAGTAGCCCTCGAGGCAGA
This sequence comes from Rathayibacter sp. RFBD1, assembly GCF_002932915.1. Lineage (NCBI taxonomy): Bacteria > Bacillati > Actinomycetota > Actinomycetes > Micrococcales > Microbacteriaceae > Rathayibacter > Rathayibacter sp. RFBD1. The sequence continues at coordinate 100,222 of NZ_PSWQ01000002.1, read as the reverse complement.
TCGAGATCACGAGGACCAGGATCGGCAGCCAGGCGTTCTCGAGCTCGTGCGGCTCGGCGATCTTCTCGATGCCCTCGTAGAGCGAGAAGACGCCGCCGACGGAGAACAGGATGATCGACACCACGAAGGCGTAGACGTAGCGCTCCCGTCCGTAGCCGAACGGGTGCTCCTCGTCGGCGGCCTTCCGCGACTTGCGGCCGCCGAGCAGCAGGAGCAGCTGATTGCCGGAGTCGGCGAGCGAGTGCACGCCCTCGGCGAGCATGGAGGCGGATCCGGAGAAGAACCAGGCGACGAACTTCGTCAGGGCGATGCCGAGGTTGGCCGCGAGCGCCGCGATGATCGCGGTGCCGCCTCCGGATGCGCTCACGTGGTCTCCTCGGGCTCGCCGCTGTATGGTCGGGCCATCCTACGAGGCGCCGGACCGCACCCGGACCCCCTTGCCGCGGGCTCTTCGTAGGATGAGCGGCGTGACCGATGCGCCCGTCCTGCTCCCGTCCATCGCCGTCCTCGGCCTCGGCTCGATGGGGGGTGCGATCCTCCAGGGCCTGCTGGCTCCCGGCGTGCGCGTCGAGGGGGGCGTGCGGGTGACCAACCGCGACTCCGCGAAGGCCGCCGCGTGGGACGGCCACCCGGTGGTCACCGCCTTCGCCACCGCGGACGACCCGGAGGCCAACCGGCGCGCGGTCGAGGGCGCGGCGATCGTGCTCGTGGCCGTCAAGCCGCACATGGTGACGGACCTGCTCGTCGAGATCGCCGACGCGCTCGCCCCGGGCGCGGTCGTCGTCTCCGTCGCCGCCGGCGTGACCGCGGCCACGTTCGAGCGGCACCTGCCCGCGTCCGTCGCCGTGCTCCGCTCGATGCCGAACACTCCCGCGGTCGTGGGCCGCGCCGTCACCGGCCTCAGCGCGGGCACGCGGTCCGGCGACGAGGACCTGGCGCTCGTGCGCCGCCTGTTCGAGACGGTCGGCGAGGTGGTCGAGGTGCCGGAGTCGCAGCTCGACGCGCTCTCGACGATCTCCGGCTCGGGGCCCGCCTACGTGTTCCTGCTGATCGAGGAGCTCATCGCGGCCGCTGTCGCGAAGGGCTTCACTCCGGAGCAGGCGTCGACGATGGTGGTCGGCACGTTCCGCGGCGCCGCCGAGCTGCTCGCGGACTCCGGCGAGGAGCCCGCGGAGCTGCGCCGGCGGGTCACGAGCCCGAAGGGCACCACCGAGCGGGCCGTCGCGGTCCTGCAGGAGGCCGACCTCGCCGCCCTCTTCACGCGGGCGACCGACGCCGCGCTGGCCCGCGCCCGCGAGCTCGCCGCCTCCTGACTCCGCCCTCCTCTCCGCGAGATGCCGTTCGGGTAGGCGACGCGCCGGAGCGGGCGTACCGGAGCGGCATCCCGCAGAGGAGGAGGAGGGAGGGGGCGCGGGTCAGGAGCCGAGGGCCGCGAAGCGCTCGATGTCGCTGGGGGTGCCGCTGACCACGATGAGGTCGTGGTTCGAGACGACGGTCTGCTCGGTCGCGTAGGTGAAGGGCTTGCCCGGGCTCTTGACGCCGACGACGGTCACGCGGTGCTTGCGGCGCACGCCCGACTCCGTGAGCGTCAGCCCCCGGATCGGCTTGGGCGGGTACATCTTCGCGAGCACGAAGTCATCGTCGAACTCGATGAAGTCGAGCATGCGGCCCGAGACCAGGTGCGCGACGCGCTCGCCCGCCTCCGCCTCGGGGTAGATCACGTGGTTCGCGCCGATCCGCTCGAGGATCTTGCCGTGCGAGCGCGAGATCGCCTTCGCCCAGATCTGCGGGATCTTGAGGTCGACGAGGTTCGCGGTGATCAGCACGGACGCCTCGATGGAGGAGCCGACCGCGACGACGGCGACCTGGAAGTCCTGCGCGCCGATCTGCGCGAGGGCGTCGAGCGAGCGGGCGTCGGCCTGCACCGCGTGGGTGACCCGCTCCGACCACTTCTGCACGAGACCGGCGTCGGCGTCGATGGCGAGGACCTCGCGGTCGAGGCGGTCGAGCTGGCCGGCCGTGGCGGCTCCGAAGCGCCCGAGGCCGATCACCAGCACCGGGGCGTCGTACCTGATGCGGTCAACCAACGATGGGCCTCTCTTCCGGTCGTCTGAACAGCTGCCTCCGCTGGCTCGCGGCGAGCGCGGCGGCGAGAGTCACGGTACCAACGCGGCCCATGAACATCGTCAGCGCGAGGATGTAGACCCCGGACGGCGGCAGCTCCGCGGTGAGCCCCGTCGAGAGCCCGGAGGTCGCGAAGGCCGAGATCACGTCGAAGAGCACGTGGTCGAGCGAGGCCTTGGTGATGTGCAGGATCAGGACGCTCGACACGGCGACCGTCGTCGCGCCCCACAGCACGACCGAGACGGCCAGGCGCAGGACGTCGTTCGGGATCCGGCGGCCGAACGCCTCCATGTCGTTGTTGCCGCGGGCCTCGGCGAAGGCGGCCAGGAACAGGATCGCGAGGGTCGTGACCTTGATGCCGCCGGCCGTGGAGGCCGATCCTCCGCCGATGAACATCAGCATGTCGGTCACGAGCAGGCTCGAGCCGTTGAGGTCGGGGATCGAGATCGTCGAGAAGCCGCCCGACCGCGTCATCGTCGAGAGGAAGAAGGACTGGAAGACGGTGTCTCCCGCATCGAGGCTGCCGAAGGTCCTCGGATTGTCGAACTCGAGCACGATGTAGAGGACGGCCCCGGCGACGAGCAGGATCACGGAGGTGACCAGCGTCAGCTTCACGTGCACCGACCACTTGCGCGGGCGCCGCCAGCCGCGGGAGAAGGCGTAGATGACGGGGAAGCCGATCGAGCCGAGGAAGACGCCGAGCATCAGGATGCCGAGGAACCAGTAGTCGTCCTCGAACGGGGTGAGGCCCGCGGCGTTCGGGGCGAAGCCGGTGTTCGTGAACGCCATCGCGGAGTAGTAGAAGGAGTGCCAGACGGCCTCGCCGATCGGGATCCCGTCGATCAGCATCCGCGGGAACAGCAGGAGCGCGACGATGATCTCGATCGCGGCGGCGCTGATCGCGACGGTGGCGAGCAGTCCGCCGATCTCGCCCAGGCGCACGGCCTGGCCCTCGGCGACGGGGCCGGAGTGGATCCGCAGAGGATTCGAGTCGCTGGCGACCATGAGCTTCGCCCGGAGCCCGAGGCGGCGCGAGATCGCCAGGCCCATGATCGAGGCGAGCGTCAGCACTCCCAGAGCGCCGATGTTCACGCCGACGAAGATGATCGAGTGGCCGAACGCCGACCAGTGCGTCGCCATGTCGACCGTCGCGAGGCCGGTCACGCAGATCACCGACATCGCGGTGAAGAAGGCGTCGTGCAGCGGAGTGACGGTGCCCGTGGTGCTCGACACCGGCAGCGAGAACAGCAGGGTGAAGACGAGCACGAGCGCCGAGAAGATGAGGATCGCGAAGCGGGACGGCGAGCGTCCGGCGAAGTCGTCGATGAGGTCGCGGGCCCGCTCGAACCCCGACCAGGGGGAGACGGGCGAGACGCCCACGGGGCTGCGGAACTGCTGCCGAACCACCACGGCGGATCCTCCACTCGATCGCGGCCATGCTACCCGCTCGGTGCCGGGCCCCCGGGGCGCTGACTAGCCTGGGCGCATGGCAGACATCTTCGGGGTGATCGCGGACGGGACCCGCCGGGACATCCTCGCCCTGCTGCTCGAGCAGCGGCGGGACGGCTCGGCCGAGGGCATGAGCGTGTCGCGGATCGTGGCGCGCCTCGAGCTGAGCCAGCCGACCGTCTCCAAGCACCTCAAGGTGCTGCGCGAGACCGGCCTCGTCACGGTGCGCGAGAGCGGACAGCACCGCTTCTACGCGCTCGAGTACGCGCCGCTGGCGGAGGTCGAGGACTGGCTGCTGCCCTTCCTCGCCGAGGACGAGGCGGCCGGCGCCCTGCTCGACGCTCCGACCGCGGCCCGGGCGGAGTCGCTGGGTCGGGCGCTCGCCGAGCGCACCCACCAGGTCAGCACCGTGGTGCAGGACATCCAGCGGGGCGTCAGCGAGGGAGCGACGAAGGTGGCGGAGGCGCTGCGCATCCGCAAGTGAGGGGCGCCGAGGAGCCGGAAACGGTGGAGCCCCGGGTCGTGTAAGCTCGCGGGAGCCAGTTTTTCGTAAGCGGCCGCCCGTCGGGCGGTCGACCCCCTGAACGTTGTGAGGTCTTCGTGGGTTCTGTCATCAAGAAGCGTCGCAAGCGTATGGCGAAGAAGAAGCACCGCAAGCTGCTTCGCAAGACTCGCCACCAGCGTCGCAACAAGAAGTAGGCTCGCGCCTCTTCCCACTCGAGCGTCCGCCCTTCCGGGGTCGGGCGCTCGTCTGCGTTCAGGAGATGATCCCGGCGGCGCTCGCCGTCTCGGCGCCCGTCGCCGGGGCCGCCGTACACTGACCGCATGGTGGACGTGGAGCTGACGCTCGTGGGCAAACCGGGCTGTCATCTCTGCGACGACGCGCGGACCGTGGTCGAGCAGGTGGTCGCCGACCTGGGCGCCGAGGCGTCGGTCGCCGTCTCGGAGGTGTCGATCCTCGACGATCCCGAGCTGCACGAGCGCTTCGTCGAGGAGATCCCGGTGGTGCTGATCGACGGGCGCGTGCACACCTTCTGGCGGGTCGATCCCGCGCGGCTCCGGCGGGCCCTCCTCGATCGCGGGTGAGCCTCGACCGGGCCGGCCGGACGGAAGCACGACCGCGACGTCCCTCTGACGGAGGACAGGACGGCTCGCGATAGCTCGCCTCTCGCCCTTACCCTCGTGAGGGGGGAGTGCGCTCCTCCGTGCGCGGACGCAGATCGTCGCCCGTGGAGGAAGGAACCGCCATGCCGTCATCCCGCCGACTCGCCCTGCCCGCCGCCGCTCTCGCGGCGCTCGTGCTCGGCCTGGCCCTCCCCGGAGCGGCCGTCGCGGCCCCCTCCGCCTCGACGGTCTCGACCACGGTCGAGCAGCCGGCCGCGACGACCATCCCCGGCGTGCCGGAGGATCCCGAGCAGCCGGGCGACGGCGGCTCCGACCCCGTTCCCGGCGTCCCCGAGGAGCCGTCCGTTCCCGGAGTGCCCGAGGAGCCGGCAGAACCCGAGCAGCCCGCTCCCGTCGACCCCGCGCCCGTGGACCCCGCGCCGGTCGATCCGGCACCGGTCGACCCCGCGCCCCAGCAGCCGAGCCAGCCCTCCACCGGCGGCGGATCCACCGGCGGCGGCTCGACCGGCGGCGGCCAGCAGGGCGGCTCCGGCGGCGGCACCACCGGCGGAGCGACGTCCGGCGGCACCTCCGGCGGCGGCACCACAACCGGCACCACCACGTCCGGCACCGCCGGCTCCTCCGGTGCGGGCGCCGTCACTCCGGCGGCGTCGGCCCCCGGACGCACCGAGCTCGGCACCTCGACCGAGGGCGCGAAGCCGGCGGCCGGTGCCGCGACCGCGGACGTCTTCCTCACCCGGGAGCTCGGCGTGCAGCCGGAGGCGCTCACCGTCGAGCTCGCCCGCTTCTACGGCGTCGGCTTCTCGTACACCGGCTTCGCGAGCGGCGAGGCCGTCTCCGCGGTCCTCCGCGACCCGAACGGCACCAAGACCCCGCTGACCCTCGAGGCGGGGAGCGGCACCGCGACCGTGCCGACCGCGCTGATCACCAAGTCGGGCGCCTTCACGGTCGACCTCACGGGCGACCAGGGCTCCGCCGCCAAGGTCGTCTTCCGGCTCGCGCCCTCCACCGGCAACGGCCTCCTGCTCGAGCCGCGCGAGCTCGGCGACGGCAGCACCGAGGCGCCCCGCGGCGCCGTCTGGGGCTTCGACGCCGACGAGGAGGTCGCCGTGGGCGCCTTCGAGACCTCCGGGGCCCGCGCCGACCTGGCCGCCGGCGACGTCGCCGTGCAGTCCGACTCCATCGGCTGGGCAGAGCTGGCGCTGGGCGACGCGGTCATCGCCGACCCCGACCCCTCCGTCTACTGCGTCGTCGCCTTCGGCCGCGAGTCGCACCGCACGGCAGCCGTGACCGTCTCCTACCGTGACAGCGACACCACGGCCGCACCGTGGGAGGCGCAGCAGGTCTGCGGCACCGCGATCAGCGCCGCGCGCACCGCCTTCCTCAGCACGGCCGCCTCGGCGGGACCGGCCGGCATCACACCGACCACCGCGCTGATGATCGGCGGCGGCGCGGTCGCCGCGTCTCTCGTCGCCTGCGCGGCCGTCCTGGTCGTGATGCGCCGCCGGCGCATGAACACGGACCTCTTCATCGGCGGACCGCTGCCGCGCACGCAGAGCGACTGACGCGTCCGGAGGACGAGGGAAGGCCCGCGGGACGCGATCCCGCGGGCCTTCCCTCGTCCTCTCCCGGCGCTCAGCCGGCCGCGGTGAAGCGGAGGAGGATCGTCCGCGCCTCCGGCCGCAGCTGGAAGTCGGGCCACACGTCCGGACCGCACGCGCGGGAGCCCAGGCCGTGCTGGGCGGCGTCGATCACGAGGACCGCGCGCTCCGACTCCGGCAGCTCGTGCGGGTGTGCGGCGGCCGTGATCTCCTGCGGCGTGTGCCGCGCCAGGGTGAAGCCGGGAAGGCACCCGTGCAGGTCGCGCGCGGCTTCGATGCGGAGCCGGGGCGAGCCCGCCTCCGTCAGCGTCAGCTCGCGCACGCTGCTGCGGTGACCGCTCTCCTGCGGGCGGGCGTACGGAGTCGTCAGCCGGTCCATCTCCGCCGTGAAGCGCCCTACCCGCGCGGCCCGGAGGCTGTCGGGGTAGGACTCGAGTGGGCCGGTGCCGAACCACTCCGCGCCGTCGATCGACGCGGGCAGGTCGATCCGGATGCCCAGCCGCGGCCAGACGGAGTCCCAGCCCCGGGTCGGCACGAGGTCGACGCGGAGGACCGTGCTCTCCCCGTCGACGCTCCAGCGCTCCTCCATCAGGAGTCCCGCATCGAGGTCCGCGGCCGAGAAGCGGGTCACGCGGCGGAGCCCGGCGGAGGCGTCCACCTCCTGCACGCGGCCGACCAGGCGGTCGAGTCCGGCCTCGCGCCAGCGGGCGGCGGAGGAGGGGGCCGCCAGCCCGCGGCCGTCGCCGTCGTACGGGTCGCCGGTGACGTAGCCGGGGAAGCCCGCGCCCTCGTCGTTGTCGGTCGGGGCGCGCCAGAGCTCGGCGCGCGGTCCGTCGACGGGCAGGCCGGCGAGGAAGGCGAGCCGGCCGTCGCGGAACCGCGCTACTCCGAGCGCGCCGCCCTCGAGGGGCGGAGCCGAGCGGACGGCGCGGGTCCACGCGGGCACCGCCGACGGCGCGGCGAGGAGGTGCTGACCGGTGGAGAGCACGTGGCCCTCTTCCGCCCAGGCGGTCGAGGCGTCGAGGACCGCGTCGACGGTGAGCCAGGTCTCGCCGCCGGGGCGCACGTCGAGCGGGGGGAGCTCCACGTGCACGGCGTCGCCGGCTGCGATGACCGGGGCGTCGAGCACTCCCTCCGCGGTGACCCGCCCGTCCCGCTCGACCCGCCACGCGAAGCGCAGATCGGCGGTGGAGGCGTCGTGCCGGCGGTTCTCGATGACGACGCCGTCGCCGCGGACCGTGAGGCGCACCGGAGCGACGATCTGCTTCCACTCGAACAGGCCCGGGCTGGGCGTGCCGTCGGAGAGCACCATGCCGTCCATCACGAAGTTGCCGTCGTGCACCACCTCGCCGAAGTCGCCGCCGTACGCGTAGTACTCGACGCCCTCCGGCGTGCGCGCCCGCAGGCCGTGGTCGCGCCACTCCCAGACGAAGCCGCCGTGCAGCCGCGGGAAGCGGTCGACGAGGTCCTCGTACTGGTCGATCGCTCCCGGGCCGTTGCCCATCGCGTGCACGTACTCGCAGAGCAGGAAGGGCTTGGAGCGCTGCCGAGCGGACTCGCCGGGGGAGCAGCCGAGCAGCGGAGTGAGCGAGCCGTCGGTGCCGATCCGCTCGGTCTCGGGGATCGAGGAGTACATCCGCGAGTACACGTCGGTGTACGCGCCGGTGTAGTCGCCCTCGTAGTGGACGGGGCGCTCCGGGTCGCGCCCGTGCACCCAGGCGGACATCGCGGCGAGGTTCGCGCCGGTGCCCGCCTCGTTGCCGAGGGACCAGAGCACGATGCTCGGGTGGTTCTTGTCGCGCTCGACGGTCCGCTCGATGCGGTCGAGGTACGCCTCGCGCCAGGCGGGGTCGTCGCTGGGGTTGCCCGCCCAGCCGACCCGCTCGAAGCCGTGGGTCTCGAGATCGCACTCGAGGACCACCCAGAAGCCGAGCTCGTCGGCGAGGTCGAGCAGACGGGGATGCGGCGGGTAGTGGCTGGTGCGGATGGCGTTCACGTTGAAGCGCTTCATCATCGCGAGGTCCTCGCGGGCGGAGTCCTCGTCGAACGCTCGACCGCGGTCGGGGTGCGTCTCGTGGCGGTTGACGCCGTGGAAGACGACGCGCTCGCCGTTGACCAGGAAGCGGTCGCCGCGGATCTCGACCGTGCGGAAGCCGAGCCGCAGCGAGACCGTCTCACCGGCGGAGGCGAGCGTCGCGTCGTAGAGGCGCGGAGCCTCCGCCGACCACGGCTCGACCTCGGGGACCTCGATCGCGGCGATCTCCTCCGCCGAGGCCCAGACCGTCTCGATCCCGAGCCCGGGCACGCGCAGCGTCAGCGGGAACGCGTCGGCCGCGGCGGTCACCTCCGCCTCGATGCGGCCCGCGCCGCCGGCGAAGGAGGAGCGCAGCCACACGTCCTCGATACCGCCGACGGGGCGCGCGAGCAGGTGCACCGAGCGGAAGATCCCCGGCAGCCACCACTGGTCCTGGTCCTCCACGTAGCTCGAGGCCGACCACTGGTGCACGCGGACCACGACGAGGTTCTCGCCCGGGCGGACGACGCCGGTGACGTCGAACTCCTGCGCGAGCCGGCTGCCGGAGCCGATCCCGATCTCGACGCCGTTGACCCAGACGCGGTAGCGGGACTCGACCCCGTCGAAGCGCAGGACGACCGCCTCGGCGGAGTCCCACTCCTCCGGGACCACGACGGTGCGGCGGTAGTCGCCCGTCGGGTTCGCGTCCGGAACGAACGGCGGCTCGGTCGGGAACGGGAACTGCACGTTCGTGTAGGCCGGCAGTCCGTAGCGCCCGTCGCCCTGCAGCACCCAGTGCGAGGGCACCGGCATCAGGTCCCAGCCGGAGTCGTCGAACGACTCGTCCCCGACGGCGTCCACGCCCTCGCCCTCCGGCAGCACGCCGGCGCCGCTCGGGGTCCCCGGAGCGGCGGGGAGCAGGCGGAAGCGCCACTCCCCGTCCAGTGGGAGCGCCGGGGCGTCGGTGTGCAGCCACGAGCGGGGGGCCCGGCGGCGGCCGGAGCCCGGTCCGGTGTCCGTCAGGTAGTGGGAGGTCGTCGGGGGAGTCGTCACTTCACGGAGCCTTCCGTCAGGCCGCCGCGCCAGAAGCGCTGCAGCACGATCATGGCGATGGCGAGCGGGATGATCGACAGCAGGACGCCGCCGGTCGTCAGCTCGTAGAACTCGGGCAGGCGGTCGACCTGTCCGAGCCAGTTGTTCAGTCCCAGTGTGATCGGGAACAGGTTCGTGTCCGAGAGCATCACCAGGGGCAGGAAGTAGTTGTTCCAGATCCCGACCAGCTGGAAGAGGAACACGGTGACCAGCGCGGGAGTCAGGATGCGCAGCCCGAGCGTGTGGAAGATCCGCAGCTCCCCGGCGCCGTCGATGCGCGCCGCCTCGATGATCGCGGTGTCCACGGTCGCCTGAGCGTAGATCCGGCAGAGGAACAGCCCGAACGGCGAGACGAGCGAGGGGATCAGCACGCTCCAGTAGGTGTTCGCGATGCCCATCTGGCTGAAGAGCAGGAACAGCGGCAGAGCGGTCGCGGTGCCCGGCACCAGGACGCCCGCGAGGATCGTCCCGAACACGAGCCTGCTGCCGCGGAACTCGTACTTGGCCAGCGCGTAGCCGCCCGCCGCGGCGAGGTAGGTCGCGAGCAGGGCGCCCACTCCGGCGTAGAGGACGGAGTTGAGGAACCAGCGGACGAAGATGCCGTCGCCGTAGGTCAGCACTTGCGTCAGGTTGTCCCAGAGCGCGAACGTCGGGGCGAACCAGAAGCCGTAGGTGGCGAAGAGGTCCTCGGTCGTCTTGGTCGCCGCGACGACGACCCAGTAGACGGGGATGAGGAAGTAGACCGCCACGACGACGAGGATCGCGGTGACGATGATGGTCGAGGCGCGGTTGCGGCCGGCCGAGCGGTCGGGCCCGCGTCCGGCCTTCACGGGGCGGTCGGCGGTGACGACTCCGGTGGTCGTGGTCGGCGGGGTCTCGGTGCGGCTCATGACGACCTCCTGTTCGAGATCGAGAGGAACGTGAAGGAGAGCAGGAACGCGACCAGCGCGATCAGGACGGCCTGGGCGGCGGCGACGTTGTAGTCGTTGTAGGCGAAGGCCGTGGTGTACGCGCTGAGGTTCGGCGTGTACTGGCTGTCGATCGCCGGAGCGACCGTCTTCAGCACCTGCGCCTCGGCGAACAGCTGGAGCGTTCCGATGATCGAGAAGATCGTCGTCAGCACCAGCGCGGGGCGGATGAGCGGCAGCTGGATGCTGCGGGCGACGCGCCAGGTGGAGGCGCCGTCGACCTTCGCCGCCTCGTAGAGCTCGACCGGGATCGCCTTGAGCTGGGCGACGATGATCAGCATGTTGTAGCCGGTGTAGCTCCAGAGCGAGATGTTCGCGATCGACCAGAGCACCGTGTCCGCACCGAGGAAGTCGGGCTGGAGCCCGACCACGTTCGCCGCGTCGATGAGCGGGCTGAGGCCGGGCACGTAGAGGAACGACCACAGGATCGTCGCGATCACTCCGGGCACTCCGTAGGGGAGGAAGTAGGCCGCCCGGAAGAAGCCGGGGAACTTCGCCGACGCCGACTCGAGCATCAGCGCGAGGACGGTGCAGAGGGCGATCATCACCGGCACCTGGACGATGCCGAAGAGGAACATCCGCCCGATGGAGGCGATGAAGTTGCCGTCGGCGAGGGCCTGCGCGTAGTTGTCGAAGCCCGCGAACCCGCTGGTGACCCCGGCCTCGCCGAAGAGGCCGGAGCGCGTCACCTTCGTGAAGCTGGAGCCGACGGCGACGACGATCGGGACGATGAACGTGAGGACGAACAGGGCCAGGAAGGGTCCGAGGAGGATCCACGGGGCGCGGGCGACCGCGCGGCTGCGCCGGGGCGCGCCCGGCGTCCGCGTGGTGGCCGCGACCGCGGCGGCGGCGGGGGAGGTCGTGGTGGTCATGCGGAGGCCCTCCTGATGCTCAGGCCCTTGTTCTCGAAGACCGTGATGATCTGCTGCTCCGCCTCGGCGACCGCGTCCACGAGCGAGAGCCCGGACGCCTTCTTCCGGAAGCCGTCGCTGAGGATGTTGAAGGACTGCTGCGTGACGGGCCACCAGGACCAGTCCGGGTTCTGCTCCTTCGATGCGGGCACGAGGACGTCCTCGTTGTAGTTCTGCCCGCTGAAGAAGTCGCTCGGACCCTTGCGGGCCGTGCCGATCTCGCCGACCGCGGGAGACCAGCCGATGCCGCTGTTGGCGATCATCGCGTCGATGCCCTCCTGCGTGGTGGTCATCCAGACGGCGAACTCGATCGCCTCCTCCGGGTGCTTGCTGCTCGAGAACACCGCCGCGGTCGATCCGCCGAGGAAGCTCGAGCCGAAGCCGGTGTCGCCCCAGACGGGCATGGGAGCCGCGCGCCACTTGCCCGCGCCTCCGCTGACCCCCTCGATCAGGGCGTCGCCCCAGCTGCCGGTGGCGCAGGAGGCGATGCCGCCCTTCGCCGCGGCCGCGAACCACGCGGGGGAGTAGGCGCCGTAGCCGGTCTGCACCAGGTCCTGGTCGATGGCCGTGTCGAAGAAGGAGGCGACGCGCGTCGTGGCGTCGTCGGTCATGTCGATGACCCAGCCGTCCTCCTCCGGGCGCAGCCACTGCGCGCCGGCCTGCGTCGCGAACGCGGCGAAGACCGAGGCGTCGGCGAGCGGGAAGCAGTCGATGTAGGAGCCGGCTCCGCGCAGCTCCGTCGCCACCGCAGCCCAGTCGTCCCAGGTCGTCGGCGGCTCCGCACCCACCTTCCCGAACACCTCGGGCTGGTAGAAGAGCGCCATCGGGCCGCTGTCCTGCGGGATGCCGTAGACGCCGCCGGTGTAGCTGACCTGGCCCCAGAGCGTGGGGTCGTACAGGTCGCGATACTGCTCGACGCCGTACCGGGTGAGGTCGACGAGGCCGTTGACGAGCATGAACTCGGGGACGGAGCGGATCTCGACCTGGCCGAGGTCGGGCCCGCCGCCCGCGGCGAGGGCCGAGTAGAGCTTCTGGTACCCGCCCGCGTTGCCGCCGGGGATCCAGACGGCCTCGACCTGGATCTCGGGGTGCGAGGCGTTCCAGACGTCGCAGACCTTCTGCAGGTCCTTCAGCCAGCCCCAGTACTGCAGGCGGACCGGGCCGGTGGCCGGGGCGATCGTCGGCGCCGTGTTGACCGAGACGGTGCCCGGTGTCGCGCAGGCCGTCAGGCTCCCGAGTGCCGCGGTGCCGAGACCGGCGGCGATGAGCTGTCTCCGGGTGAACGGATGCATCTTCCCTCACTTCGTCGTGGTGGAGAGCCGGGGAGTCTCACCCGGCGATGATCGGGACGCTACCACGAATTCGAGTAGGTACTCGAAATTGGCGGCACTGCTCCTCCGCCGCCGCTACGCTGGCCGTTCGAGGGGCACGGCGGGGCGCCTCCAGTGCGGAGGAGGGGTCGATGGCGGAGGCGACGAGGCGACGCGGCCCGTACGCGAAGTCGGCCGAGCGCCGCCGCGCCATCATCGAGGCCGCCCACCAGGTCTTCGCCGCGCGGGGCTACGCCCGCGGCTCCCTCCAGGAGGTCGCCGACCGCGTCGGGCTCAGCCAGACGAGCCTCCTGCACTACTTCCCGTCGAAGACCGACCTGCTCTTCGCGGTCCTCGAGCACCGCGACCTGATCACGGGCGACGGTTCCTCGCCGCCGGACCCGGAGGAGGGGCTGGTCGCCGGCATCCTGCGGCAGACCCGCTACAACGAGACGGCGCCCGGAGTGATCGAGCTGTACGCCGTGCTCTGCGGGGAGTCGACGACGCAGGAGCACCCGGGGCGCGACTTCTTCGCCGCGCGGTTCCGCCGGCTCCGCAGCGAGTACACGGCCGAGCTGCGCGAGCTCCAGGCCGCCGGGCGCCTCCGCGAGGGGTCCGATCCGGAGCGGGTGGCGGCGTCGATCATCGCGCTCTGGGACGGCGTGCAGCTGCAGTGGCTGCTCGAGCGCGACGCGGTGGACATGGTGGCGTGCCTGGCCGACTACCTCGACCTCGTGGTGCTGCCGGCTCCTTAGCCGCTGGCGCGAGGGAACCCCGGCCCGTCGAGGGGACCCGCCGTCCGCGGCGGTCTCGATGGTCCGGGGTTCCCTCGACCGTGGTGCGCGCCTAGGGCAGCAGGCGGGTCGGGCCGCGGAACAGGTAGGTGACCTCGCGGAGGTTCGCCTGGTTCAGCATCAGCATGATCACGCGCGAGAGGCCCATGCCGAAGCCGCCGTGCGGCGGGACGCCGTAGCGGAAGAAGTCGAGGTAGAACTCGAGCTCCTCCGGGTCCAGGCCCTTCTCGCGGGCCTGCTCGACGAGGACGTCGACGCGGTGCTCGCGCTGCGCTCCGGTCGAGATCTCGACGCCGTTGTAGATGAGGTCGTAGCTGTTGGTGATCGTCCCGTCGCCCTCGCGGCGCATGTGGTAGAACGGCCGGATGCTCGACGCGTAGTCGGTGAGGAACACGAAGTCGTGCCCGAACTCCTCCTGCACGTAGGCCGCGATGCGGCGCTCGCCCTCGGGGTCCATGTCGTCGTCGGCGCGGGGCACCTCGTAGCCGCGCTCGGCGACGATGCGCTTGGCCTCGGCGAGCGGGATGCGCGGGAACGGCGTGGTCGGGACGGTCAGGTCGATGTCGAAGAGCGCCTTGACCTCGGCGCCGTGCTTCTCGACGACGGCGGTGAGGCCGGCGACCATCAGTTGCTCGTGCAGCTCCATGACGTCCTCGTGCGAGTCGATCCAGGAGACCTCGGCGTCGACGCTCGTGAACTCGGTCGCGTGACGCGAGGTGAAGCTGGGGTCGGCGCGGAAGGCGGGGCCGACCTCGAAGACCTTGCCGAAGCCGGCGGGCTGCGCCATCTGCTTGAAGAACTGGGGGCTCTGCGCCAGGTAGGCCTTCGTCTCGAAGTACTCGACCTCGAAGAGCTCGGCCCGCGACTCCGAGGCGCTCGCCATGAGCTTCGGGGTGTGGATCTCGATGAAGTCGTGCTCGATCCAGTACGTGCGCAGCGCGTGCTCGAACGTGGTCTGCACACGGGCGATGAGGTTCTGCTCGGGACGGCGCAGGTCGAGGAAGCGCCAGTCCATGCGCTTGTCGATGCCGGAGTCGGGCGCGATCGGCGCCTCCGGGATCGACGCGGCGACGACCTCGAGCGTCTCGATCCTGACCTCGATGCCGCCGAGCTTCACGCGCTCGTCGTGCTTGAGCGCGCCGGTGACGGTGATGAAGGAGCCCTGGGCGAGGCCGGAGATCTCCTCGGTGATCGCGAGGCGCGCAGCCGACGCGTCGTCGCCCTCGACGGCTTCGCGCACGGCCGGGTTCACCAGCTGCACGGCACCGGACTCGTCGCGCAGGACGACGAACTGCACCTTCTTCTGGTCGCGCACGGTCTCGACCCAGCCGGACACGCGGACGGGTCCGTCCTCGAGCGCGGCGAGCTTCTTGACAGTGGTTCGGGGGAGGCGGGTCTCGTCGGTCACGGTAGGGGAGTCTACTCGGGGGCCGCCGGGCGGCGACGGGTAGCGTCGGAGCATGAGCACCGCACTGATCACCGGCGCGTCCTCCGGCATCGGCCTCGCCTTCGCCCGGGCGTTCGCGCGCCGCGGCTGGAGCCTCGTCCTCGTCGCCCGCAGCGAGCAGCGCCTCCAGGAGGCGGCGGCCGGACTGCGCGGCCTCGGCGCCGCGGCGGTCGAGGTCCTGCCCGCGGACCTCGGCGACCGCGAGCAGGTCGAGCGCGTGCGCGCGCGGCTCGTCGATCCGGCCCGACCGGTCCGCGTCCTCGTCAACAACGCCGGCTTCGGGATCGACGGGACCTTCGCCGAGCCGGACGTCGCCGCCCAGGACCACGCCTTCGAGGTGATGGTGCGCTCGGTCGCCGTGCTCTCGGGTGCGGCGGCGGAGGCGATGACCACCCGCGGCCGCGGCGCGATCCTCACGGTCTCGAGCGTCGCGGGCTTCGTGCACCTCGGCCCCTACTCCGCGGTGAAGGCGTGGGCGACCGCCTTCGCGCAGTCGCTGGCCGTCGAGCTGCGCGGCACCGGCGTCCGCTCGGCCGCGCTCTGCCCGGGCTGGGTGCGCACCGAGTTCCACGAGCGGGCGGCGATGGACACCTCCTCCATCCCCTCCTTCCTCTGGCTCGATGCGGACGCAGTGGTGGAGGAGTTCCTCCGCGACGTCGCGCGCGGTTCCGTCGTCTCGGTGCCGTCGGTGCGCTTCGGAGTCCCGATGGCCGTGGTGCGGCACCTGCCCGGACCGCTCGTGCGGCGGCTGTCGGCGGCGGTCTCTGCGCGGCGCTGAGGCTCCGCTCAGGTCCGGCTCAGGCGACCCTTTTCCCGGCGTTCCCCCACGCCGCGTTCCGTACACTTGACGCTCGTGGTTGCCGATCAGATCCATCTCGTGCGGCACGGCGAGGTGTTCAACCCCGACCGGGTCCTCTACGGGCGACTCCCGAACTTCCGGCTCTCGGATCTGGGCCACCGCATGGCCCGCTCCGCCGCCGACGACCTGCTCGAGCGCCGGCGCCACGTCACGGCGCTGATCGCCTCGCCGCTCCAGCGCACGCAGGAGTCCGCGCAGCCGATCTCGCAGGCGTTCGAGCTCGAGATCCGCACCGATGAGCGGGTGATCGAGCCGAGCAACCGCTTCGAGGGGAAGTCCCTCGCCGCGCGCAGCTCCGCCCTGCGGAACCCCAAGCACTGGCCCTGGCTCCGCAACCCCTTCGAGCCCAGCTGGGGCGAGCCGTACCTCTCCATCTCGGCGCGGATGTACGCGGCGATCGAGTCGGCGTGGGAGAGCACGGAGGAGGGCGACGCCGCGATCGTCAGCCACCAGCTCCCCATCTGGACGGTCCACCGCGCCCTCGCCGGCGAGCGCCTTTTCCACGATCCGCGCAAGCGCCGCTGCGCGCTCTCGAGCATCACGACCCTCGAGCGGCGCGGGGACGGCTTCGTCGAGGTCGGCTACTCCGACCCGGCCGCCGGCCTGCAGGGCCTGGCCACCGACGTGGGAGCGGTCTGATGCGCCGGACGGGGCGGCTCCGCGCAGCGGGCGTCCTCGCGCTGGCCGCCGCGCTCGCGCTGACGGGCTGCTCCGAGGATCCGCTCGCCGACCAGTACCGCAACGGCAGCAACAAGGGCTACATCTCGGGGGACGGCACCGTCACCGAGATCGCCGCCGCCGACCGGGACGACCCCATCGTCTTCTCCGGCACCGACGAAACCGGCGCCACCATCGACTCCGCCGACCTCGCCGGGCAGGTCGTCGTCGTCAACTTCTGGTACGCCAGCTGCGCCCCGTGCCGCGCCGAGGCCGCTGACCTCGAGACGGTGAACACGGAGTTCGCCGACAAGGGCGTGTCGTTCGTCGGCGTCAACGTGCGCGATCAGGCCCCCACCGCGGCCGCCTTCGCCGAGACCTTCGGGCTCGGCTACCCCTCCATCGTCGACACCGACTCGTCGGTGCAGCTCGCTTTCACCGGCACCGTCCCGCCGAACGCCGTGCCCACGACGCTCGTCCTCGACAGGGAGGGGCGCGTCGCGTCGCGCATCCTCGGCCAGCTCCAGGAGGCGTCGATCCTCTCGACCCTCGTGGGCGACACGCTCGCCGAGGGGGAGTAGCGGCGTGGGCGACATCGTCGTCAGCGGTCAGCTCCTGCTGGCCGTGCCGATCGCGCTCCTGGCCGGGCTCGTGTCCTTCGCGTCGCCCTGCGTGCTCCCGCTGGTGCCCGGCTACCTCGCCTACGTCGGCGGATTCACCGACGCCGACGAGCGCGCGGCCCGCGGACGCCGCCGGGTCGTGCTGGGGGTGCTCCTCTTCGTGCTCGGATTCTCGCTGGTGTTCGTCCTCTACGGGGCGGCGGCGGGCACGGTCGGCTTCTGGCTGCGCCAGTACACCGACCTGATCACCCGCGTCCTCGGGCTCGTCGTGATCGCGATGGGGCTCGTCTTCATCGGGCAGTTCTCGTTCCTCCAGCGCACGCTCCGACCCGGGATCCGTCCCGCCACCGGGCTGATCGGAGCGCCGCTGCTCGGCATCGTCTTCGGCGTCGGCTGGACGCCCTGCCTCGGCCCGACGCTGAGCTCGATCCTCGCCCTCAGCTACGGCGTGGGCTCGCCCTGGCGCGGCGCCCTCCTCGCCCTGGTCTACTGCCTCGGACTCGGCATCCCCTTCCTCCTCGTCGCCTTCGGCTTCAGCTGGGTGACCAGCACGCTCGCCTTCGTGAAGCGCCACATCCGCGTGGTCAACATCCTCGGCGGCGCCGCCCTCGTCCTGATCGGAGTCCTGATGGTCACGGGCATCTGGAACACCCTCGTCTACGGATCCCTCTCGGCGGTGATCGATGGCTTCCAGCCGGCGATCTGAGCCCGAGGAGAGCACGCGCCGCCCCGACGAGGCCGCGCAGCGGAGGACGGACGCCTCCTTCCGCCCCGCCGACCACTACGACTCCGACGGCACCGTCACGCAGCCGGCGCTCGGGTTCACCGGCTGGCTCCGCTGGATGTGGCGCCAGCTCACCAGCATGCGCACGGCGCTGTTCCTGCTGCTGCTGCTGGCGATCGCGGCGGTCCCCGGATCGCTCGTGCCGCAGCGCTCCTCCGACCCCAACGGCGTGACCCAGTACTTCGTCGACAACCCCGACCTCGCGCCCCTGCTCGACAAGGTGCAGGCGTTCGACACCTACACCTCCGCCTGGTTCTCGAGCATCTACCTGCTGCTGTTCATCTCCCTGATCGGCTGCATCGTCCCGCGCACGCGCCACCACTTCCAGGCGATGCGGTCGCGGCCGCCGCGCACCCCCGCGCGCCTGCAGCGCCTCGCCGGCTACACCGTCCGCGAGGTCGAGGGCGCGACGGAGGAGGAGGCCGTCGCCTCCGCCCACTCCGTCCTGCGCCGGGCGGGCTACCGTGTCGAGCGCTACGACGACCCGCGCGGCCGCTGGTCGAGCGTCTCGGCCGAGCGCGGCTACCTCCGCGAGACCGGCAACCTGGTCTTCCACTCCGCCCTGGTCGGCATCCTCGTCGCCGTCGGAGTGGGCGGCGGGTTCGGCTACAGCGGGCAGCGCGTGCTGGTCGAGGGCTCCCAGGGGTTCGCGAACAACCTCGCGGCCTACGACTCCTTCAACCCCGGCCGCTTCTTCGACAGCAGCCAGCTCGACCCGTACCAGCTGACCCTCGACAGCCTCGACGTGAAGTACGAGGAGCAGAACCAGTCGGCGCTCGGCCAGCCCGTCGACTTCACCGCGAACGTCACGACCTCCGAGCGCGGCGGGGGCACCGAGGACCGCACGATCAAGGTCAACGACCCGCTGGCGATCGGCGGCACGAACGTCTACCTCCTCGGCAACGGCTACGCGCCGACGATCACGGTCCGGGATCCCTCCGGCCGGGCGATCTTCACCGACTCGGTGCCGTTCCTCCCGCAGGACGCGAACCTGACCTCCGTCGGCGTCGTCAAGGTGCCGGACGGGCTCTCGGAGCAGCTGGGCCTCACCGGCTTCTTCTACCCGACGCAGGACACGCTGGCCTCCGGGGCGTCGACCTCGATCTTCCCCGACCTGCAGTACCCCGTGCTCTCGCTGAACGTCTTCGCGGGCGACCTCGGCCTCGACGGGGGAGTGCCCACGTCCGTCTACGTGCTCAACACCGACTCGCTGACCCGGCTCACCGGCGGCACCACCGGCGTCGCGCCGATCACCCTCAAGCCCGGCGACACGGCCGAGCTCCCGAACGGGCTCGGCAGCGTGACCTTCGACAACACGGGCGCCGACCCGACGCGGATCGGCACCGACAGCGTCAAGCGCTTCGCCTCGTTCGACATCCACCACGACGCGACCCAGGGCTGGGTGCTGCTCTTCGCGATCCTCGTGCTCGCCGGACTCCTCACCTCGCTGTTCGTCCCGCGGCGCCGCGTGTGGGTGAAGGCGACCGCCCAGGACGACGGCGGCCTCCTCCTCGAGTACGCGGGACTCGCCCGCGGCGAGGACCCCCAGCTGGTGCGCGCCGTGCGGACGATCGCCGACCGGCACGCCCCGCTCGACTGACCCGCCTCCCGGACGCCCCGGAGGCCCCTCCACAGGCGCCGCCCGGCTGGGCAGGGGCCGAGTCTGTGCAAGCGCGAAGGGGCGGGCGGGGCGGCGAGCGATTACCCTGAGGAGGTGATCGCGACCCTCTCGCAGTACTCGGTGCTGTGCCTCTCCTCCGCCATGGGCATCTACGCCATGGCGTTCGTCTTCTTCGCGATCGACCTCGCCCGCCGCGCCTCCCTGGCCGACGGCGAGTCGATCGAGGTCGTGCAGGAGGCGGAGCGCGTCGCCTCCGCGGCCGCCGCCGACCGCGCGGCCAGCGGCAAGGCCACCGTCGCGGCCGCAGGCTCCGGACGCACCGCGACTCTCTCCCGCATCGGCAGCCGCGTCGAGGACGAGGTCTACCGCGCCCCCGCCCGCTCGAAGACCATGCGCATCGGGTTCTCGCTCACGCTCCTCGGCTTCGTGCTCCACCTCGGCGCGACCGTCCTCCGCGGCGTCGCCGCCGGCCGCGTTCCCTGGGCGAACATGTACGAGTTCTCGATGACCGGGACGCTCATCATCATCGGCGTCTTCCTCGCCGTCCAGCTGCGCTGGGACCTCCGCTTCCTCGGAGCGTTCATCACCGGCCTCGTCCTGGTGCTCCTCGGCATCGCGACCGTCAACTACTACGTCGCCGTCGTCCCGCTCCCGCCGGCACTCCAGTCCTACTGGCTGGTCATCCACGTGCTCGTCGCGATCCTCGGCACCGCGTTCTTCGCCCTCGGCTTCGCGCTCTCGGTCACCCAGCTCCTCCAGGCCCGCCGCGAATCCTCCGGCGACAGCCCCCGCTCGGTCCTCCGCTTCCTGCGCACCCTGCCCAGCTCCCTCACCCTCGAGAACCTCGCCTACCGCGTCACGATCCTCGGCTTCATCCTCTGGACCTTCACGCTCATCGCCGGCGCCGTCTGGGCCGAGAAGGCCTGGGGCCGCTACTGGGGCTGGGACACCAAGGAGGTCTGGACCTTCATCATCTGGACCATCTACGCCGGCTACATCCACGCCCGCGCCACCCGCGGCTGGCGCGGCACCCCCTCCGCCTGGCTCGCCATCGTCGGCTTCGCAGCCGTCATGTTCAACTTCGGCGTCGTCAACGTGTTCTTCAAGGGACTCCACGCCTACTCCGGCCTCGACACCGGCATGTGATCGGCGGGGCCTGGCGGGGCCGCTCGCGGCATTGTCGGCGACGAACGTAGCTCCGCTACGCCCGACCCCTCCGCCTTGCGATCGGGTCGGCGGGGCCTGGCGGGGCCGCTCGCGGCGTTGTCGGCGACGAACGTAGCTCCGGCTACGCCCGACGCCTCCGCCTTGCGATCGACCCCACCAGGCCCCGCCGACCGCTTACCAGGACACGAACGAGGACGGCTCCGCTTCGCGGTCGCCGCGGGAGGCCTCCGCTTCGCGGTCGGGTCTGGCCGGGCTCCGCTATGCGGTCGGGTTCGTTGGGCTCCGCTACGCGGTCGAGTTCGTTGGGCTCCGCTTCGCGGTCGGGTCCGGGTGGGCTCCGCTTCGCGGTCGGGTCTGATGAGCTGGGCTTCGCGGGAGGGCCGGGGTAGACGGCGGTCGACGGAACATGCTGATCGGGTAGCGCGCGCGGCGCGCGTATCGAGATCCCATGGCGCGAACGCGGGGAGCGGGCCGATCGAGTTCCCGCAGATGGACGCGCAGGGGGCGGTGCCTGCTGATCGAGTAGTGCGCGGAGCGGGCGTGTCGCGCACAGGGGGCACGGGCGGGCTGCGGGCGGATCCGTGCCTGTCGGGTGGCGGTGGTGGACGCCGGGGGCGACGGCGGACGGGTCAGACGGCGGTGACGACGTCGATGAGGTGGGGGGCGAAAGGAGCGTCGAGGGCGAGGACGACGCGGGTGCGGGCGTCGGAGGGATGGACGCCGCGGTAGATGCCGCGGAGGTCGGCGACGGTCTGGCCGCGGCCGGGGCCGTGGGTGGCGTCGACAGTGACGTGGACGCGCGGGGCGGAGGTGAGGGCGACGGCGTCGACGGCGATCGCGGCGGCCATCGGGTCGTGCATGGCAGCGGTGCGCTCGCCGAAGTGGCCGACATAGAAGTCGAAGTAGAAGTCGAGCGCCTGCCCGATGGCCTGCGCGAGGGGATCGGGCGACGCGAGCAGGACCGCGCGGTCCTCCTCCGTCAGCAGGTGCCGCATGGTCACGTCCAGGGGCACGAGCGTGAGATCCCAGTCGGCCGCGACGACCTCGGCGGCGGCCGCAGGGTCGTGCCAGATGTTGGCCTCCGCCACGGCGGTCACGTTGCCGGGGACCAGCGCGGCTCCGCCCATCACGGTCACCGAGTGGACGAGGGACGCGATCTCCGGGTGCGCACGGAGGGCGAGCGCGAGATTCGTCAGCGGGCCGATCGCGACCAGCCGCAGCTCGCCCTCGTGCTCACGAGCGAGACGGAGGAGGAGGTCGGCCGGATCCTCGTCGACCGGCTCGCCGCCCTCGGGCAGCGCGACCCCGCCGATGCCGTCGTCGCCGTGCACGTGCGGAGATCCGCCGGCGTAGTCCTCCTCGAGGAAGTGGTGCGCCCCCACGGCGACCGGCACGTCGTCGCGGCCTGCCAGCGCGAGCAGGCCGAGGCTGTTGACGGCGGCCCGGCGGGCGTCGGTGTTGCCGCTGACCGTGCTGATCCCGACGAGGCGGGCCCGGGGCGAGCGGAGGAGGTACGCCAGGGCGAGCGAGTCGTCGATGCCGGTGTCGCAGTCGAGGAAGACGGGGACGGTCGATGCGCTCACGGTGCTCCGATGCTCGAGGGTGGGGGACGCGTCGGGCACCGGCGGCCGACGCTCCCATTCTGCCGCTCCTCGGACGCGGCGCCCGCCGCCGACGATCAGAGCAGCGCGTAGGAGTCGCGGAGCCGCGCCCGCCACCAGGCGAGCCGCTCCGGCGACACGGCGTGACGGGAGAGGAGCTCCTCCGAGATCTCCACGCGGCCGACGGGGATGCTGCCGTCGACCGGCCGCAG
Source organism: Rathayibacter sp. RFBD1 (assembly GCF_002932915.1). NCBI lineage: Bacteria > Bacillati > Actinomycetota > Actinomycetes > Micrococcales > Microbacteriaceae > Rathayibacter > Rathayibacter sp. RFBD1. The sequence continues at coordinate 77,866 of NZ_PSWQ01000002.1, read as the reverse complement.
CGGCCGCTCCGTGACGTCCGCGGCGAGGAGGGACGCGGTGCCGAGTCCGCAGTCGAAGGGCAGCTCGGGGAGCGCCGCGGCCAGGGCGGCGCCCATGGCGAGTCCGACCGAGCTGTCGATCGCGCTCGAGACCACCGCCGGCAGCCCCGCCTCGGCGACGAGCGCCAGCGCCCGGCGCGTCCCCCCGAGCGGCTGGGCCTTCAGGACCAGCAGGTCCGCGGCTCCGGCCCGGGCGACGGCGAGTGGATCGGCGGCCTTGCGGACGCTCTCGTCGGCGGCGATCGGGATGCCCATGTACTTCACCCGGTAGCGCAGCTCCGCCAGCTCGTCGACGCTCACGCACGGCTGCTCGACGTACTCGAGGTCGGACTCCGCGAGGGCGTGGACGGCGTGCTCGGCCTCGTCGAGGTTCCAGCCGCCGTTCGCGTCCACGCGGATCCGGCCCTCCGGACCGAGCAGGCGGCGGACCTCGACGACCCGGGCCACGTCGTCGGCCAGCGTCTGGCCGCGCTCGGCGACCTTCACCTTCGCCGTGCGGCAGCCGTGGTAGCTCGCGAGCACGGCGGCGACCTCGTGCGGTGCGACGGCCGGGATGGTCGCGTTCACTAGGATGCGGTCGCGCAGCGGTGCCGGCTGCTCGCTCCAGCCGTAGTCGATCGCCGCCCGGAGCCACGCCGCCGACTCCTCTGCGCCGTACTCGAGGAAGGGCGAGAACTCGGTCCAGCCCTCGGGGCCGCGCACGAGCGCGATCTCGCGGTGGTCCACACCGCGGAAGAGGGTGCGCAGCGGCAGAGCGACGACGCGGAGTCCCGCGTCGATCTCGCCGAGGGAGGGGAGCGGGGAGGCGGGCACGACGTCGTCCATCCGGCCATTGTCCACCGGCCGGGGCTACGCGGCGGCCACCCGGGCGCAGGAGGTCGGCGACGCGCGCGCAAGCCCCCGGGGTCCCTCCTCCGAGCGACCGCCGAGGTGCCAGACTGACGAGGCTGCCGTTGGAGTCCGGAGGAGTGCGATGAGCCAGATGCCGATGAGCCCGCCGCCCGCGCCCGCCCCGGGCCCGACGCAGGGCTCCGTCCCCTCCCACCGCCCGCTCGGCAGGGGCGCCTGGATCGCGCTGGGCACGAGCCTCCTCGTGGGCGTCGTCTACACCGGCGTGCTCGGCACGCTCGTCGCCGTCGGAGTGGGCGGCGCGCTCGACTCCGCCGCCGGCAGCGCGTCGACGAGCGCTCCGTCCGAGCCGTTCGGCGACCCGACGGACGACCCGTTCGGCAGCGGGGACCCGTCCGATCCGCTCTACGACTACCCCGGCTACCAGGACGGCGACGCCGCGACGATCCTCGGCCAGCCGTCCGCGGAGGACGTGCGCGCGAGTGCCGAGAAGGCCGTCGCGGCCGTCGAGGGCGCCGTCCCCGAGGAGTGGACCTCGGCCGACGACGAGTACTACGAGCAGTCGCAGAACGCCTACGGCGGGCCCTCCCTCCTCTACGACTACATCTCGGCGACCGAGTACGCCGCCGCCGACGTCTCGACCGACGCCGACAGGCAGGCGGCGGTCGACCGCTTCACCGCAGCGCTCTCGCCCCTCGGCTTCGACGACGTCGAGGTGGCCGACACCCCCGAGGAGTGGTCGGAGGCGGGCTACGAGCTCGACGGCGACCTCTCGGACGAGGAGGCCTCGGCCGCGCTCTGGATCGTCACCGCCCGCTCCTCCGCCGACCTCGTGCCCGCGATCGAGCTGGGCCTCGTCGACCTCGACGCCGATCCGACCGGCCTGGTCGCCGACATGCTGGACGGAGTCGGCCTCTCGCCGGACCCGCAGGGCGCGTTCCTCGCCGGGTACGCGAACGGGGTCCTGCAGGACGAGGACCGCGGCGAGTTCACCGACCGCCTCGAGGAGTACGGCGGAGTCGCCACGACCTGACCGGGCGCTACAAGCAAGCCCGTCCGCCCGCAAGCCCGAATCGGCGCACCGCCCGCGCCCTACGGTGAGGGGATGGCTGCACCCCGCTCGACCAGGCCCCTGCGCGACTACGCCGCGATCGGAGACGGTCGCACGGTCGCCCTGATCGCGAAGGACGGCAGCGTCGACTGGATGCCCGTCCCGGACCTCGGCTCCACCCCCGCCTTCGCCGCCCTGATCGACGCCGAGTCCGGCGGCTGCGTCGAACTCGCCCCCGAGGAGCCCGCCGAGGTCTCGCGCGCCTACATCCGCGACACGAACGTCCTCGAGACCACCTTCACCACCGAGTCGGGCACCGTCCGCGTGACGGACGCGCTCGTCACCGGGATCGCGGGCCGCCTCCCGTGGGCCGAGCTCGCGCGCCGCGTGGACGGTGTCGACGGCGAGGTGCGGATGCGGTGGGCCGTGCGTCCCGGAACGGGACTCGGCCGGTTCTCCCCGTGGATCCAGAACGCCGACGGCCGCTCGCTCATCCGCGCCGGAGACATCACCATCGGCGTCACCGGGCAGGAGCACGGGCCCGACGGCGACGACGCGCCCTCCGGCGCCGGCGACGAGCTGACGGGCTCCTTCGTCGTGACCGCGGGGAAGGACGCCGTGCGGCACGTCCTGGTCGTGTCGGCCACGCACGACGAGCCGCTGCACTTCCCGGTCGCGAAGAACGTCGACCGCGGCATCGACCGCACCATCCGCAGCTGGCAGGACTGGTCGGAGGAGTTCTCCTACGACGGCCCGTGGTCCGAGGCCGTCCAGCGCAGCGCCCTCGCGCTCAAGCTGCTGATCTACTCGCCCACAGGAGCCATCGCCGCGGCCGCGACCACGTCGCTCCCGGAGTCGCCCAACGGCGGCAAGAACTGGGACTACCGCTTCGCCTGGGTGCGCGACGCCGCGTACACGATGCACGCGCTGGTGCGCTTCGGCCTGCGCGAGGAGACGCACGCCGCGCTGTCCTGGCTCCTCCGCACGATCAAGGAGCACGGGCCGGATCTGCACATCTTCTACGGACTCGACGGCTCCATGCCGACCGTCCTGGAGGAGTTCGACGTCCCGGGCTACGCCGGCATCGGCCCGGTCGTCGCCGGCAACGCAGCGCAGAGCCAGCTGCAGCTGGGCGTCTTCGGCGACCTCTTCGACATCTGCCGCATCTACGTCGACGAGGGCAACGTCCTCGACATCCAGACCGGCCGGCTCCTCGCCCGCGTCGCCGACACCACCTGCGACCTGTGGCGGAACCGCGATGCAGGAATGTGGGAGCTGGAGGAGGAGCAGCACTACACCTCCTCGAAGATGGGCTGCTGGCAGGCGCTCGACGCGGCCGTGCACCTGGCGGAGCTCGGCCAGGTCGCGGGCAGCCCCGACCGATGGCGCTTCGAGCGCGACCGCATCCGGGAGTGGATCGAGGAGCACTGCTGGTCCGAGGAGCTCGGCTCCTACGTGATGTACCCGGGCAGCGAGGAGCTGGACGCCTCGGTGCTCCTGCACGCGCCCAGCGGCTACGAGCGCGGCGAGCGGATGATCTCCACCATCGACGCCCTGGTGAAGGAGCTCGGCCGCGGCGCGCTGCTGTTCCGCTACTCCGGCATGGAGGGCGAGGAGCACCCGTTCGTGGCCTGCTCGTTCTGGCTCGCGTCCGCCCTGGCCTGCGTCGGTCGGCACGACGAGTCGGTCGCCCTGATGGACGAGCTCGTCGCCACGGTCCCGAACGACGTCGGGATCATGTCCGAGATGATCGCGGTCGACGACCTGGCCTTCTGGGGCAACCTGCCGCAGGGGCTCAGCCACCTCGCGCTGATCAACGCGGCCATCACCATCGAGGAGCTGGCGCCGGAGAAGGTCGGCCGCGCGTAACCCCGCCGACGGCGTCCGCGCAACCCGTTGAGGGCCGGCTCCGAGGGGCGTAGACCGGTACCACCCCCTCGCACCGCACCCACAAGGAGCACCTCAGCATGGATCTCGGCATCAGCGGCCGCATCGCCCTCGTCACCGGAGGCGACTCCGGCATCGGCCTGGCCACGGCGCAGCTCCTCCTCGCCGAGGGCGCGACCGTCGTGATCACCGACAAGGACCAGGCGGAGCTCGACCGGGCGGCGGCCGGGCTCGACGCTCCGGAGGGCCGCCTGCACGCCTTCGCCGCCGACGTCACCAGCACGGAGCAGCTCGCCGAGCTGCACCGCCGCGTGGCCGGAGCGGTCGGCGCGATCGACATCCTCGTGCAGTGCGCCGGAGTCACGGGGGCGCAGGGCCTCTTCCACGAGATCGACGACGAGGGCTGGACCAGCACCCTCGAGGTCGACCTGCTCGGTCCCGTGCGGCTCGTGCGCGAGTTCCTCCCCGACCTCCGCACCGGAGGCTGGGGCCGGCTCGTGCTCACCGCCTCCGAGGACGCCGTGCAGCCCTACGACGACGAACTGCCCTACTGCGCCGCGAAGGCGGGCGTCCTCGCCTTCGCCAAGGGCCTCTCGCGCTCCTACGCGCAGGAGGGCCTGCTCGTGAACACGGTCTCGCCCGCGTTCATCCGCACTCCGATGACCGACGCGATGATGTCGAAGCGCGCCGAGCAGAGGGGCACCTCGGTCGACGAGGCGATCTCGTCCTTCCTCGACGAGGAGCGGCCGTACATGGAGCTGAAGCGCCGGGGCGAGGCCGAGGAGGTCGCAGCCGTGATCGCCTTCCTCTGCTCCGACCGCGCCTCGTTCGTGAACGGCTCGAACTACCGCGTCGACTCCGGATCCGTCGCCACGATCTGATCCCCGCAACCACGGGCCCCGCCCAGCGCGCGCACCCCGCGCGTGCGGGCGCCGTCCAGCCGAAGAAGCCAGACTCGGGGCGGGACACCGCACCCGGCACTGCAAGAGAAAGGAACGGTCCATGACCACCACCCTCGAACGCCACGTCGAAGCCCCCGCGGGCTCCGGTGCCAAGACCAGCCGCCGCCAGAACGCCGAGAAGGGCTTCAAGGCCTCCAAGGAGCTGCTCGACAGCCTCCAGATCGTCCTCGTCGACCTGATCGAGCTCCACGTCCAGGGCAAGCAGGCCCACTGGAACGTCGTCGGCAAGAACTTCCGGGACCTCCACCTGCAGCTCGACGAGATCATCGAGGCCGCGCGCGAGTTCAGCGACGACATCGCCGAGCGCATGCGCGCCCTCCACGGGATCCCGGACGGCCGCAGCGACACCGTCGCCGCGACCACCACCCTCCCCGAGTACCCGCACGGCGAGATCGACACGGCCGAGACCGTCGACCTGGTCACGATCCGCCTCGAGAACACCGCCGCCACCATGCGCGAGGTCCACGACCAGGTGGACGAGGAGGACCCGACCAGCGCGGATCTCCTCCACGCGATCATCCAGAGCCTCGAGCAGTACGCCTGGATGGTGTCGGCCGAGAACCGCACCACCTCCGCCGCCAAGTAGGGGCGAGCACCGGAAGGGGACTCCGCGTCAGCGGGGTCCCCTTCCGTCCGCCCGGGCGGTGTCGAGTCGCCGTGCAGTCCGGATCAGTAGGGTCGTGACATGAGCACGCAGGTCTCCGAACTGTTCGACGCGCACCGCTGGGCGGCCGTCGACGGCTTCGACGCACTCGAGGACATCACCTACCACCACGACCGCTCCGGCCGCATCGCGCGGGTCGCGTTCGACCGGCCCGAGGTCCGCAACGCGTTCCGGCCGCGCACGGTCGACGAGCTGTTCCGCGCCCTCGAGGACGCCCGGACGAACCCGCGCATCGGCGTCGTCATCCTCACCGGCAACGGCCCGAGCCCGCGCGACGGAGGCTGGGCGTTCTGCTCGGGGGGAGACCAGCGGATCCGCGGCCGCGACGGCTACCGGTACTCCGACGGCGAGACCGCCGAGGGCATCGACTCCGCGCGGAACGGCCGCCTGCACATCCTCGAGGTGCAGCGCCTCATCCGCTTCATGCCGAAGGTCGTCATCGCGGCCGTCCCCGGCTGGGCCGCGGGAGGCGGGCACTCGCTGCACGTGGTCTGCGACCTCACCCTCGCCTCCGCCGAGCACGGGCGCTTCAAGCAGACGGACGCCGACGTCGGCTCCTTCGACGCGGGCTACGGCTCGGCGTACTTCGCCCGCCAGATCGGGCAGAAGGCCGCGCGCGAGGTGTTCTTCCTCGCGCGGGAGTACTCCGCGCAGCGCGCCTACGAGATGGGTGCCGTGAACGCGGTCGTCCCGCACGCCGAGCTCGAGACGACCGCTGTGGAGTGGGCCGAGACGATCCTCACCAAGTCGCCCACGGCCATCCGGATGCTGAAGTACGCGTTCAACGCCGTGGACGACGGCCTCGTGGGCCAGCAGCTCTTCGCGGGCGAGACCACGCGCCTCGCCTACGGCACCGACGAGGCCGTCGAGGGACGAGACTCCTTCCTCGAGAAGCGCGAGCCCGACTGGTCGCCGTTCCCGTGGCAGTTCTGAGCCGGAGGGCACGCAGGTGACCCGCCCGCTCGCCGGTGTCGACGCGACGGTCGAGGCCGTCCTCCTCGCTCTTCGCGCGGCCCTGGACGGCAGCGGCCCGGCGATCCGCGTCTCCGCCCCCGGCGCTGCGACCGCCTCCGAGGATGCCGTCGTGCCGCAGCGCGTCGCCGTCGTCGTCGAGACCTCGGGCTCGTCGGGGCCGCCCAAGCGGGTCGCGCTCTCGACAGCGGCCCTGCTCACCAGCGCCTCCGCGACCCTCGCCGAGCTGGGCGGGCCGGGACGCTGGCTGCTCTGCCTGCCGACCCACTACGTCGCGGGACTGCAGGTGCTCGTCCGCTCGCTGACCGCGGAGGCCGACCCGGTCGTCCTCCCGGCCGGCGGCTTCGACGCGGCGGCCTTCCTCGCTCTCGCTCGGACGATGCCGGCGGGGGAGCGGCGGTACTCCTCGCTGGTCCCCGTGCAGCTCGCGCGGCTGCTGGACCTCGCCGAGCGCGATCCGGCCGCGGCCGAGGCGCTCCGCTCGTTCGACGCGCTCCTGATCGGCGGCCAGGCGACGCCGCAGCCGCTGCGGGACCGCGCCGCCGCCCTCGGCGTGCGCATCCGCCTGACCTTCGGATCGAGCGAGACGTCCGGCGGCTGCGTCTACGACGGCGTCCCGCTCCACGACGTGCGGATGCGCGTCGAGGACGGGCAGGTGCTGCTCGGCGGGCCGACCCTCGCGGAGGGCTACCTCGACGCCGACGGCGCGATCGACCACGAGCGCAGCGCCGCCGCCTTCCTCGAGATCGACGGGGAGCGCTGGTACCGCACGGGCGACGCGGGCTCGATCGTCGACGGGCGCCTCCGGGTGACCGGTCGGCTCGACCGTGTGATCGTGTCGGGCGGGGAGAAGGTCTCGCTCGACGCCGTCGAGGCCGTGCTGCGCGAGGGGACCGTCCCCGACGCGGTCGTCGTGCGGCGGGCGGACGAGCAGTGGGGCGAGGTCCCGGTCGTCGTGACGGCGGAGGAGGCTCCCGCGCTCACCGACCTGCGCGCCCTGATCGCCGACCGCCTCGGGCGCGCCGCCGCTCCCGCGGCCGTGCTGCCCGTCGGCCGCATCCCCCTCCTCGCCTCCGGGAAGCCCGACCGCCTCGCCCTCGAGGTGCTCGCCGAGCAGGCCTGACCGGCTCCGAGCGTCGACGGGCCGGTGGGTAGGATTCCCTCCGTGTCGAGTACGAGTCGCAAGAAGAAGTCCTCCAGCGGCCGCCCCGGGGGCAGCCCGCGAACGGTCGTCGTGAAGCCCGCCGGTCCCCGCGAGTGGATCGCCGGCGCCCGCCTCCGCACCCTCCCGCTGGCCGTCGCCCCCGTGCTCATCGGCACCGGAGCGACCCAGGTCGTCGACGAGGGCTGGCACTGGGTGCGCGCCCTGCTCTGCCTGGCCGTCTCGCTCGCCCTGCAGATCGCCGTCAACTACGCCAACGACTACTCCGACGGCGTGCGCGGCACCGACGCCAACCGCGTCGGACCCTCGCGGCTGACCGGCTCCGGAGCGGCGAAGCCCCGCCAGGTGCTCACCGTCGCCCTGGTCTTCTTCGGGATCGCGGCCGTCGCCGGCCTCGTGCTCACCGCCCTCTCGGGGCAGTGGTGGTTCCTGATCGTCGGCGCGGCGGCGATCGCGGCCGGCTGGTTCTACACCGGCGGACGCCGCCCCTACGGCTACCTCGGGCTCGGCGAGCTCTTCGTCTTCGTGTTCTTCGGCCTGGTCGCCACCGTCGGCACCACGTTCGTGCAGATCGGCCGCACCAACCAGGAGTCGTGGCTCGGCGCCGTGGCGGCGGGCCTGTTCGCCTGCGCCGTGCTCATGGTCAACAACATCCGCGACATCCCGACCGACCGCCTCTCGGGCAAGCGGACCCTCGCGGTCCTCGCGGGACCGGCCGTGTCCCGGGCGATCTACACGGGCTTCGTGCTGATCCCGTTCGGCATCGCGGTGATCCTCGCGCTGTTCTACCCGCTGGCATGGCTGACGCTCTTCGTGTTGCTGATGATCCTGCCGGCCATCCTGATCACCCTGACGGCGAAGACGGCGAAGGAGCTCATCCTGGCGCTGCAGCTGACCAGCCTGGGCGGGCTCGCCTACGCGGTCATCCTCGGGGCGGCGCTGGCGTTCTAGAGCGGCGGCTCGCACGAGGCGGGCTCGGGTGGGCCGGGTTCGGGTGAGACCGGCTGATGCGCGCCGGGCCTAGTGCGAGCAGGCGCGCGTCCGAGGGGAGGCCTCGCCGGCGGGAGCGCCCGGCTCAGCGGTCGTCGCGGGTCGCGTCGACCGCGGCGTCCTCGACGTCGTCGTCGGTCGGGGCGCGCGGGACGTCCTTGCGGCGCTCGTAGATCGCCTCCGCGATGCGCTCGCGGGGCTTCCTCAGCAGGATGTAGGAGAGGGACAGGCTCGCGATCGCGGCGACGAAGCCCGCGGTGACCGCTGCCGTCAGCTCCGAGTCGACGAAGGTGCGCGCCGGCAGGTACACCAGCACGAAGACGCCGGCGAACATCGCCAGGCGCAGGAGCGAGTAGACGACGACCGCGCGGCTCAGTTTCACCCGGACAGTGTACGTCGGCCCCTGCACGCGCTTCCGTGAGCACCGTGGGAGCCTCCTGTCCAGCGTCCGTGCGGACCCTCCCCGACGGGGGTGCCGGACGTAGACTCGTGTCCATGATCCGCCTCGTCATCGGCCTGCTCGTGGCCCTCGCCGTCTTCACGGTCTACACCGTGATCGACGTCGCGATGAGCAACCGTCACGCCGTGCGGGCGATCCCGAAGTGGTCCTGGCTCCTGGTGGTGCTGATCCTCCCGGTCATCGGTGCGGGACTGTGGTTCTGGATCGGCCGCCCCCGAAAGCAGCGCGCCGCCGGCCGCCGCTACACCGCTCCGGACGACGACCCCGACTTCCTCGGCACCCTCCGAACCGAGCGCGACCCCGAGGAGGAGCGCCTGCAGGCCGAGCGCATCGCCCAGCTCGAGCGCGACCTCGCCGACATGGACGAGCAGGGCGAGGCCGACGGCCCCGGCCGCCGGGATGCCTGAGCACCGGCCGGTCGCCCCCTCCACCCGTTTCGCGGTCGACCTCCTCACCCGCTTCGTCGCGCTCGGCGTCCGCGACGTCGTCGTCGCTCCGGGCTCCCGCTCGCAGGCGCTCGCCCTGGTGGCAGCCGAGCTCGAGACCCGCGGCGACGTCCGGCTGCACGTGCGGATCGATGAGCGCTCCGCGGGGTTCCTGGCGCTGGGCCTCGCCCTCGAATCCGGGATGCCGGCGCTCGTGATCACGACCTCCGGCACGGCGACCGCGAACCTGCACCCGGCCGTGCTCGAGGCGGACGCCTCGGACGTGCCGATGATCGTGCTGACTGCCGACCGGCCCGACGAGCTGCGCGGCATCCGCTCGAACCAGACGGCCGAGCAGCGCGAGCTGTACGGGCGTGCCGTGCGGCTGTTCGAGGACGTCGCTGCTCCGGACGACGCCTCCCGGCCCGAGGACGCGCGTGCGCTCGCCGATCGTGCCGTCACCGCGGCGCGCCGCGGGCCGGTCCACCTGAACCTCTCCTTCCGCGACCCGCTCTCCTCCGCTCTGCCCGACATGGAGGGGATCGAACCGGTCTCGTCGCCCGCTGTCCGATCCGGGATCCCGCGTGCCGTCGTGACCGCCGGTCCCGGTGAGCCGCTCACGGTCGTCATCGCCGGGGACAAGGCGGGCGCCGCGGCCGAGGAGATCGCTCGCGCCGGCGACTGGCCGCTGCTGGCCGAGGTCTCCTCCGGCGCCCGCTTCGGACCGCAGCTCGTCGTCGCCTGGCGTCGCCTGCTCGGCGAGCCCGACTTCGGCGGACGCATCCGCCGGGCGATCGTGCTCGGACACCCGACGCTCTCCCGCGAGGTCCCCGAGCTGCTGCGGCGCGAGGACGTCGAGGTGATCGTCGTGGACGCCGTGCGCGAGCAGTTCTACAACCCCGGCCGGCGCGCCCGCCGCGTCGGAGGCGTCGACGTGGTCCGCCCCGAGGGGTCGCCGCGTCCCGAGCGCGGCGAGCGCGCCTGGGCCGGATCCTGGGTGTCCGCGAGCCGCGCCCTGACGGTCGACCCCGACGAGCTGGACGAGGTCCCCGACGCCGGGTCGATGTCGGTCGAGGACCGCCGCGGCTACGCGCGCAACGCCCTCGCCGCGATCAGGGCACCGCTCACCCGCGACTTCGTCGTCGCCGCGGTCTGGAAGGTCACCTGGCCGCACGACCGGCTGCTGTTCGGAGCGTCACGGCTGATCCGCGTCGCCGACGGGACCCTGCCGGGCAAGCGGATATCCGTCCTGGCGAACCGCGGCCTCGCCGGCATCGACGGCACGATCTCGACGGCTCTCGGGATCGCGGTGGCTTCGCAGGCGACCGAGCAGGGAGCCGGCGGAGTCACCCGGGCGGTCCTCGGCGATCTCACTCTGCTCCACGAGGCCGGCGGCCTCCTCCTCCCGCCCGGAGAGCGACGCCCGCGCGTGCAGCTCGTCGTCGTGAACGACGGGGGCGGCACGATCTTCGACGGACTCGAGGTCGCGTCGAGCTCGCATCCCGATGCGTTCGACCGCGTGCAGTTCACCCCGCAGAACGCCGATCTGGAGGCTCTCGCGCGCGCCTACGGGTGGGGCCACCGTCGTGCGGCGACGCGCGGGGAGCTGGAGCAGGCGCTGACCTCGCCGGGTGACGGGCCGGGCATCGTGGAGATCCGGCTCGAGCGCTGAGTCCGCGCGGGTCCGGTCGGACGGTCCTCCACAGGTCGTCGTCGGACGCTGTTCTCCCGGGGACGCCTCGTTCGAGCTCCGCAGCTCGTCAGCTGCTGCTTCGCTGGAGGAATGGCTGATGCGGAGACCGTGCGAGGAGAGGTCCTCGCCCTCGGCGACCGGGCGGCGGCGCTCGCGAGGAGCGCCTCCCCGGTGCTCCTGTCCGCGGCGGAGGCGCTGCACGCGGGACACTGCGCGGCGCTGACCTGTCCCGACGCGTTCGCCCGAGGCTCCTCGGCGGACAGCGAGGATGCGACGGACCTCGTCGAACGGTCGATCCGAGCGGAGTTCGCCGTCGCCCTCGGGGTCTCCGAGCGCACCGCCGCCAGGGAGCTGCTGCACGCGTCGCTCCTGATGGAGGAGCTGCCGCGGACCCGGTCCGCGCTCGCCGACGCCAGAATGCGCTGGGAGGCCGGCCAGCTCATCTGCTCCGTCGCGGCGACCCTCCCGGCAGCGGTGCGCGCGGCCTACGACGACCGGGCCGTCGACCTCGCGGAGACGCTGACCCCGGGGCAGCTGCGCCACGCCCTCGCGCGGGTGCGGGAGGAGCTGCACGACGAGCCCCTCGCCGAGCGGCACGCTCGCGCCCGTGAGGACCGCCGGGTGTGGATGACAGCCGGGATCGACGGCATGGCGACGGTCTGCGCGCACGTCCCCGCGCCCGAGGCCGTCGGAGCGCTCGCCCGGCTCGACCGCATCGCGAGGGATCTGCGGGACGGCGCCGAAGGGGACCGCGATCTGCGGACGCTGGCGCAGCTCCGCGCCGATGCGTGGGCCGACCTGCTCTGCCACGGGGACGTGGCGGGGACCACTCCGGAGGGAGCCGCGGCGCCCTCGACCGGGCTGCGGGCCGAGGTGAGAGTCACCGTGGCGGCGAGCACCGCCGCGGGTGACGACGAGGCGGCCGCCGAGCTCGACGGCTACGGGCCGATCCCTGCCGAGACGGTGCGAGCGCTCATCGACGACGACGCCGCCTTCACTCCCGTGCTGACCGACGAGGAGACCGGCGCGGTCGTCTCCGTCGGGCGCCGCCACCGGCTCCCACCGCCGAGGATGAGGCTGCTGGTCCGCCTCCGCGACCAGACCTGCCGCTTCCCGGGCTGCACCCGGCCGGCGTCCTCGACGGAGACCGACCACAGCGTCGAATGGCGGAACGGGGGAGAGACGACTCCCGACAACCTCGCCTCCCTGTGCGTCGCCCACCACCACGTGCGCCACGGCGACCGCTGGACGTATCTGCTCCATCCGGACGGCACAGCGGACTGGACCACACCGACCGGCCGTCGCGTGACGACCCGGCCGCCGGCACTGCCCGGGCGTCCGCCGGTGGGTGCAGGACGACGGCCGGGTGCTCCTCGGCTCGAGAGCGACCCGGCGGGGTAGCCGACGGCTTCAGCGACTCCCGACGTGCGTCATGCCAGCGCGTCGGTGATCGGGCGGAACTTCATGCGGGTCTCGGCGAGCTCGGACTCGGGAACGCTGTCGGCCACGATGCCGGCGCCCGCCCAGGCCGTGACCGCGCCCTCGGCCGTGACCTCGGCGCTGCGGAGTCCGACAGCCCACTCGCCGTCGCCGTTGCCGTCGATCCAGCCGACGGGTCCTGCGTACCGACCGCGGTCGAAGGGCTCCAGGTGCTCGATGAGCGCAAGGGCATCGGCGGTCGGAGTGCCGGCCACTGCGGCGGTCGGGTGAAGAGCATCGACGAGATCGAGCGCGCTGGAGGAGTCGCCCAGAATTCCTCGCACGTCCGTCGCGAGGTGCCAGAGATTCGGCAGGCGGAGCGTGAACGGGGCGGCGCCCGCCGTCAGCTCCCGTGTGTGGGGCTCGAGCTCCCGGACCAGACTGGCGAGAGCGAAAGCGTGCTCTGAGCGGTCCTTCGAACTCTCGAGCAGAGCGGCCTCCACGTCCGCGTCGGCGAGGGGGTCCGCTCCGCGTGCAGCCGTGCCGGCCAACACCCTCGCGGAGATCTCGCCCCGATCGACCGCGACCAGCGTCTCCGGACTGGCGCCGAGGAATCCGTCCACGGCGAAGCCCCAGCAGTCCGGGTAACGCTCGGTGAGCGCACCCAGCATCCGACGCAGGTCCGCCCCCGGCGGGAGCCGCCCCTGCAGATCGCGCGCGATCACGACCTTGGACAGCTCACCCGCCCGGATCGTCTCCACCGCGGCAGCGACCGCCGCGCGGTACCCGTCCGGCGGCAGCGCACCCGGCGAGAGCGGCACGTGGTACTCCGCCCCCAGCGGCTCCTCGCTCGGCGTATACGGTCTCTCCGCCTCGCCGATCGTGATCCGCGTCAGCCATGACCGGCCGTCGCGCGTCCCGATCACGGTGCGCGGCACGATCAGCACGCTCGTCGCCTCGGATCGGCTCGAGAAAGCGAAGGTCCCGAACGCGACCAGCCCCGTCCCGGGCAGTCCGACCCGGTCCTCCACCGTCGCCGCGTCGCAGAGCCGCCGCCAGGCCGCCGCCGCATCCCGCAGCCGTTCCGGGCCCGAGAACTCGAGGCGCAGGGCCTCGCCGCGTCCGCTGAGGCCGGCGCCGTCGCGCTGCCAGAGGAGGGGCCGCCTCGGGTCGGAGTGGGAGAGGAGCGACTGCGGAGAGTCCAGTGGAGTCGTCTCCGCACGCAGCGGGGGGGTTCCAGCGCCGATGAGCGTCACCTCAGCAGGGTACGCCCGCGCCAGAAGGTGGGACGTCCCATGCCGCGGGGCTCGGGGCGCAGGGCTCCGTTGCTACCGTGATCCGGTCCGGGGCCGCCGCGCGAGGCGGAGCGGGGCGGTCCCGGCGCTTCCCCAGGGGGGAGCGCGCAGACCGGGCGCGGGACGGCGGATGCACAGCCGCCGTCCCGCGTCTCGCCGTAGACTTGCGGATCGTGACGAAGGCAGACCTCACCAAACGGCCCGACGAGGTCGCCTCGATGTTCGACACCGTGGCTCCCGCTTACGACCTGGTGAACGGACTCCTCTCGGTGGGGAACGACCGGCTCTGGCGGATCGCGACGACTCGCGCCGTCAACCCTGCTCCCGGTGAGCGCATCCTCGACATCGCGGCCGGCACCGGAACGTCGAGCGCGTCGCTGGCGCGGTCGGGCGCCCAGGTCGTCGCAGCCGACTTCTCCCCGGGGATGATCGCCGTCGGCCGTCGCCGTCAGGCGGGCAACGACCGGATCGAGTTCGTCCAGGCCGACGCGATGGATCTCCCGTTCGAGGACGAGTCGTTCGACGCCGTGACCATCTCGTTCGGTCTGCGCAACGTGGCCGAGCCGAGGACGGCGCTCGCCGAGTTCCTGCGTGTGCTGAAGCCCGGCGGCCGGGTCGTGATCTGCGAGTTCTCGACTCCGCCGATCGCTCCGCTGGCCGCCGCGTACGACTTCTACCTGTCGACGGTCATGCCCGCCGTCGTGCGCCTCGCGTCGTCGAACAATCCTGCGTACGACTATCTCGGCGATTCCATCCGGGCCTGGCCGGAGCAGAGCGTCGTCGCCGCCTGGCTCCGCGCGGCGGGCTTCGAGCGTGTGGCCTACCGCGATCTGACCGCGGGCATCGTGGCGCTGCACCGCGGCGTCAAGCCGATCGCGGCGACCCGATGACGACCGGGGTCCGCACAGGCCGAGACGTTAGGGTTTCCCTGTGAACGCCACTGCGCCCGTCGCCCGTCGCAGCCCGTCTCTGACGGCGCAGCTCGGCCTCTCCGAGCGCATCTTCTCCTCCTCGTCGGACCGGGCTCTCGCCCGCACGATCGACGCGGGTCTGGAGCAGGTCGAGGAGGGTCTCGTCCGGCAGCTGTCCTTCGCGGACGCCGTGGCCGACGTCTCCACCCGGTACCTCCTCGAGGCGGGCGGCAAGCGTGTGCGCCCGATGCTCACCCTCCTGGCCGCGTCGCTGGGCCGCGGCAACACGCCGCAGGTCCTGCTCGGTGCGCAGGCGATCGAGATCACGCATCTCGCATCGCTCTACCACGACGACGTCATGGACGAGGCGGAGAAGCGCCGCGGCGTCCCGTCGGCGCAGACCGTGTGGGGCAACAACGTGGCCATCCTGACGGGCGATCTGCTCTTCGCCCGCGCGAACCAGCTGATGGTCGAGCTCGGCGACAAGGCGATCCGGCTCCAGGCCGACACGTTCGAGCGTCTCGTCCTCGGGCAGCTGCACGAGACGGTCGGCCCGACCGACGGCGAGGACCCGGTCGAGCACTACCTGTCCGTCCTGGCCGACAAGACCGGGTCCCTGATCGCCGCGGCGGGCCGCACGGGAGTCGCGTTCTCGGAGGCTCCGGAGGAGTACGAGGAGGCCATGCGCGTCTTCGGCGAGAAGATCGGCGTCGCCTTCCAGATCGTCGACGACGTCATCGACCTCTCTCCCCAGCCGGAGGAGACCGGCAAGAACCCCGGCACGGACATCCGCGCCGGCGTGTCGACGCTGCCGATCCTGCGCCTGCGCGAGCGCGCCTCCTCCGATAGGGAGGCCGCGGCTCTCCTCGCCCGCATCGAGAGCTATGTGAGCCGCTCGAACGACGCCATCGCGCACACGGAGGAGCAGAGCGCCGACATCTCGGACGCCATCGCTCAGCTGCGCGATCACGACGTCACCGCGCAGACCCTCGCCGAGGCCCACCGGTGGGCCGACGAGGCCGTCGCCGCCCTCGCTCCGCTGCCCGACGGCTCCGTCCGCAAGGCGCTGACGCGCTTCGCCGACACCGTCGTCGAGCGCAACGGCTGACCCCGATCGTCGCGGCGCGCCCTGCGCCGCAGGAATGAGACCGGTTGTGCGCTGCGGCGCCCCGGCAGGAGGAACGCAATGACCAAGCTCAGGCTGGCCATCGTCGGCGCGGGTCCCGCGGGCATCTACGCCGCCGACCTCATGATCAAGGCCGAGAAGAAGTACGACGTCTCGATCGATCTGTTCGAGCACCTGCCGGCGCCCTACGGCCTGGTCCGCTACGGCGTGGCGCCCGATCACCCGCGCATCAAGGGGATCATCACCGCGCTGCGGGAGGTGCTCGACCGGGGCGACATCCGCATCTTCGGCAACGTGCACTTCGGGACCGACATCACGCTCGAGGATCTCAAGCGGCACTACCACGCCGTGATCTTCGCGACCGGCGCCGTCCGGGACGCTCCGCTCGACGTCCCGGGTGTCGAGCTCGAGGGCTCCTACGGTGCGGCCGACTTCGTCAGCTGGTTCGACGGCCACCCGGACGTGTCGCGCACCTGGCCGCTGGAGGCGTCCTCCGTCGCCGTCATCGGCAACGGCAACGTGGCGCTCGACGTCTCGCGGATGCTGGCGAAGCACGCCGAGGACCTCCTGCCCACCGAGGTCCCGCCGAACGTCTACGAGGGGCTGAAGGCGTCTCCCGTCACCGACGTCCACGTCTTCGGGCGCCGCGGTCCCGCTCAGGTGAAGTTCACGCCGCTGGAGCTGCGCGAGCTGGGCGAGCTGCGCGACGTCGACATGATCGTCGCCGACGAGGACTTCGACCTCGATCCCGCTTCGGAGGCCGCCATCGCGACCAACAAGCAGGTCATGGTCATCAACCGGGTGCTCAACCAGTGGCGCACCCGCGAGGTCGGGAGCGCCTCGCGTCGTCTCCACCTGCACTTCTGGGCGAAGCCGCTCGAGTTCGTGGACGACGGATCGGGTCGGGTCGGCGCGATCCGGTACGAGCGCACCGAGCCGGACGGCGAGGGCGGAGTGCGCGGCACGGGTGAGATCCGCGAGGTCCCCGTGCAGGCCGTGTACCGCGCGGTCGGCTACTTCGGCTCGCCGCTCGACGGCCTCCCGTTCGACGAGATGCGCGGCGTGATCCCGAACCGCGAGGGCCAGGTCCTGGACGACGAGGACCAGCAGGTCCACGGCGTCTACGCGACCGGCTGGATCAAGCGCGGACCGGTGGGCCTCATCGGGCACACCAAGTCCGACGCCATGGAGACCGTCGCGCACGTGCTCAACGACCAGGCGTCCTGGTGGACGCCCGAGCACCCCGAGGAGGCGGCCGTGGTCGCCCTGCTCGAGGAGCGGGAGATCGCCTACACGGATCTCGACGGCTGGCACCGGCTGGACGAGCACGAGATGGCGCTCGGCGAGCCCGAGGGCCGTGCGCGCGTGAAGGTCGTTCCTCGCGAGGACATGATCGCGATCTCGCGGGCGGAGCCGGTCGCGCTCTGACGCGTGCTCTCCGAACGGCCCTCCGGTGCACTCCGGGGGGCCGTTCGTCGTTCCGGCGTGGACGCCTTGCGCCTCCTCTAGGATTCGGGCACCGCTCTGGACGGAGACAGCATGACCACGGCCGCGCCCCACGACGTCATCCGGGTGCGCGGTGCGCGCCAGAACAACCTCCGGGGGATCGACGTCGACATTCCGAAGCGGAGGATCACCGTGTTCACCGGGGTCTCGGGCTCCGGCAAGTCGTCGCTCGTCTTCGGCACCATCGCGGCCGAGTCCCAGCGCCTCATCAACGAGACCTACTCCGCCTTCGTGCAGCAGTTCATGGGGTCGCCGGCCCGCCCGGACGTGGAGTCGCTCGACGGACTGTCGGCCACGATCGTCGTCGACCAGGAGCGGATGGGGTCGAACGGCCGGTCCACGGTCGGCACGGCGACCGACGCGTACACGATGCTGCGGATCCTCTTCAGCCGGATCGGCGATCCGCACGCGGGCACGAGCGGTGCGTTCTCCTTCAACCTGCCGGAGGGGATGTGCCCGCGGTGCGAGGGGACGGGCCGGGTGTCGAGCATCGACCTCGACGCGCTGATCGACCGCTCGAAGTCGCTCGAGGGCGGCGCTCTCGACGCGATCCCCAACTTCGTCGTCGGCGGCTGGTACTGGAAGGGCCTCGCCGAGTCGGGCCTCTATCCGGCCGATGTGCCGATCGCCGACTTCACGCCCGAGCAGATGGACGCGTTCCTCCACCGTCCGGCCACGAAGATGGCCATCGCCGGGATGACGATGACCTACGAGGGCCTCTTGGTGAAGGTCACCCGCCTCTACCTGGCGAAGGAGGCGGCGCAGCCGCACATCCGCGCCTTCGCCGAGCGGGTGGCCACCTTCGCCGCCTGTCCCGAGTGCGGAGGCGGCCGGCTCACCCGCGCGGCACTGGAGTCGCGCATCGGGGGCCGGAACATCGCCGAGTGCGCCGCGCTGCAGGCGACCGACCTCGCCGCGTGGCTCCGCGGGCTGCAGGCGCCGTCCGTCGCTCCTATCGTCGAGACCCTCCTCGGGACGCTCGACGCCCTCGTCCAGGTCGGGCTGGGCTACCTGTCGCTCGATCGGGAATCGGGCACCCTCTCGGGCGGTGAGGCGCAGCGGGTCAAGATGGTGCGGCATCTGGGATCGAGCCTCACGGACGTCACGTACGTCTTCGACGAGCCGACGGCGGGTCTGCATCCGCACGACGTCTCGCGGATGATCGAGCTGCTGCGCCGCCTGCGAGACAAGGGCAACACCGTCCTGGTGGTCGAGCACAAGCCGGAGATCATCGAGATCGCCGATCACGTGGTCGACCTCGGTCCGAGGGCCGGCGCGCACGGCGGCGAGCTGCGGTTCGAGGGGACGGTGGCGCAGCTGCGCACGTCCGACACCCTGACGGGCCGTCATCTCGGTCACCGCGTCCCGCTGAAGGAGGCCGTGCGCCGTCCGACCGGGGCGGTGGAGATCCGCGGGGCCTCCACGCACAACCTCCGCGGCGTCGACGTGGACGTCCCGCTGGGCGTGCTGACCGTCGTCACCGGAGTCGCCGGCTCGGGCAAGTCGTCGCTCCTGCACGGCTCGCTCGCGGGTCGGCCGGGGGTGGTGGTGGCCGACCAGTCGCCGATCCGCGGGTCGCGGCGCAGCAATCCGGCGACCTACACCGGGGTCCTCGACGCGATCCGGGCGGCCTTCGCGAAGGCGAACGGCGTGAGACCGGCGCTCTTCAGCGCGAACTCGGCAGGCGCCTGCCCCGTCTGCAAGGGGGCCGGGATGATCTTCACCGAGCTGGGCCCCGCCGCGACGGTCTCGTCGGTCTGCGAGGAGTGCGACGGCAAGCGGTTCACCGCTGAGGTGCTCGAGTACCGCCTCCGCGGGAGGAACATCCACGAGGTGCTCTCGATGCCGATCGTCGACGCCGCGGAGTTCTTCGCGAGCGGACCGGCGCACACGGTGCTCGCCCGTCTCGTCGACGTCGGTCTCGGCTACCTCACGCTCGGACAGCCGTTGAACACGCTGTCCGGGGGCGAGCGCCAGCGCCTCAAGCTCGCGATCAACATGGCCTCGACCGGATCCGTCTACCTGCTCGACGAGCCGACCACGGGCCTGCACCTCGCGGACGTCGACACGCTGCTCGGACTGCTCGACCGGCTGGTCGACTCCGGGAACTCGGTCGTGGTGATCGAGCACCACCGCGCCCTGATGGCGCACGCGGACTGGATCATCGACGTGGGGCCCGGAGCCGGGCACGACGGAGGGACGATCGTCTTCGAGGGGACTCCGGTCGGGCTCGCGGCGGCGGACACGCTGACCGGACGCGCCCTCGCCGAGTACGCGCGCTGACGCGTTCGCAGCCGCGACGCTCGCGCGTCAGCGCGAGAACGGGCCGGACAGAGCCGCCCACTGCAGGAGCATGATCGTCTTCGCGTCGACGATCTGCACGCCGATCTGGGTCAGCGCCTCGTCGAACGAGAGCTCGAGTACCTCGATGTCCTCGCCCTCGTCGGCGAGTCCCGCGAACGCTCCGCTGCGGGTGCCCGCGCGGTAGCGGCCGGCGTAGAAGTGCAGCTTCTCGGTGACCGAGCCGGGGCTCATGAATGCGTCGAACACGTGCTCGAGCCGGCCGACCTCGAGTCCGGTCTCCTCGGACGCCTCCCGGCGGGCGCCCTCCTCGGGCCCGTCCTCGTCCAGGAGACCGGCGGGCACTTCGAGGAGCATCCCGTCGAGGTCGCCGTTCACGTACGCGGGGTAGCGGAACTGCCGGATCAGGACGACGGTGCGCGCGTCGGCGTCGTAGAGCAGGACCGCCGCGCCGTTCCCCCGGTCGTACGTCTCGCGCTGCTCGCTGGTCCAGCTGCCGTCGCGGTGCCGGTAGTCGAAGCGGGTGGTGCGGAGGACGTACCAGTCGCTCGAGAGGAGGGTGACCTCCTTCACGACGACGTCGGGGTTCCCGACGAGGTCGAGGCCCTCCCGGTCGAGTCCGGTGCGGCCCCGACGGTCGGGCTCGTCGATGCCGGCGGTCACGCGCGTGCTCCCGTGTGCGTCATTCCTCAGCGGAAGTTGACGAACTGGAGGTCGAGCTCGAGGTCGGCTCCGCGCAGGAGCGCCATGGTCGCCTGGAGGTCGTCGCGGCTCTTCGAGGAGACGCGGAGCTCGTCGCCCTGGATCTGCGACTTGACCGACTTCGGCGCCTCGTCGCGGATGAGCTTGTTGATCTTCTTCGCGTGCTCCTCGTCGATGCCCTCCTTGAGGGTGGCCTCGATCCGGTACTCCTTGCCGGACGCGAAGGGCTCGCCCGCGTCGAGGCTCTTGAGGCTGATGCCGCGCTTGATCAGCTTCGACTGGAAGACGTCGAGGATGGCGTTCGCCCGCTCCTCGGTGTTGGCCTTGATCAGGATCTTCTCGCCGCTCCAGGCGATCGAGGCGCCGACGTTCTTGAAGTCGTAGCGCTGCTCGACCTCCTTGTGGGCCTGGTTCAGGGCGTTGTCCGCCTCCATCTTGTCGATCTTGCTGACGACGTCGAACGTTGAATCTGCCATGGCTCCGAGTTTAGCTTTCAGGCGTGGCGGAGCCCGGCCCCAGGCGCGGCTGGTACCTCTGAGGGGTGCGCCGCCTCCCCGTTCTCGTCCTCGTCCCGCTCGCCGGCCTCCTCCTGGCCGGCTGCGGCCAGCGGCCGCCCGCGCTGACGGTCGAGGAGGGCCTGTCCACCGTGCCTCCCGCGGCGACCGCTCCCGTCGCGGCCGACCCCGTCGTGCTGGAGGATCCCGAGCAGGCCGCGGCGACGCCGCTGCGCCTGCTCGCCGACGAGGCGTGGCTGGGCACGGCGTCCGAGGGGAGCGGCATCCCGCTGCGCGCGCTCACCGCCTACGCGGGCACGGCCCTCCTCACGGCATCGGTCGACCCCGACTGCCGGTTGGACTGGGCGACCCTGGCCGGCATCGGCTACGTCGAGAGCAGGCACGGAACGATCGACGGCGGCGAGCTGGGCGAGGACGGGCGGCCGACGGAGCCGATCTACGGTCCGCGCCTGGACGGAACGCGCTTCGACCGGGTCCCCGACAACGACGGCGGGGCTCTGGACGGCGACGCCGAGGTCGACCGGGCGATGGGTCCGCTGCAGATCATCCCGGCGACGTGGATGGCGTGGGCGTCGAGCGGATGGGATCCGCAGAACGTGGACCAGCAGGCGGTGACCGCCGCCCGGTACCTCTGCGACGCCGGCGGCGACCTCTCGACGGAGTCGGGATGGCGGGCGGCGATCGCGGCCTACAACCCGGCCGGGAGCTACGCGGGGAAGGTCGCGGAGGCGGCGTCCCGCTACGCGGCGGAGGCGGACTGAGGCCTCGCGGCACCGATTTCCGATCCGCCGGTCGCGTGGGTATCCTTGCTGAGCGCCTCCGGTTGTGAACACGCGGTCGGGTGCGCCACGGCGAGTTACCCTAGCGGCCAAAGGGATCTGACTGTAAATCAGACGGCGTAGCCTTCGGGGGTTCGAATCCCTCACTCGCCACCGAGCAGGAACACCCAGCAGACGCCCCGGCATCACGAGATGCGCGGGGCGTTCCGCATGTCGGGGGATCGCCGTTCCGGCGGAGTGCCTTTCCGGGGGAGCACCGGTCCGGCGGATCGCCGGGCCCGGCGTCTTCGTCCCGTCGCACCCCGCACGCCGTCGGCCCGGCCTCCGCGGTCGCCCGGCCCGCGCTGTCGGTCCGGCCCGCGCCGTCGCCTCAGCCCCGCGCCTCCTGCTCCAGGAACGCTGCGAGAGAGAGCGGCGGCCGTCCGGTCAGCCGCTCGACGTCGCCCGAGACGTGCTCCAGCTGTCCGGCGGCGATCGCGGAGTAGGTGCTGACCCAGGCGTCCAGCTGCCAGTCCGGTGCGTTCCACCGGCGGCGAGATGCGTACGCCTCCTCGAGGGTCTCGTCGACGTACACGGCGGGGCGGCCCGCCGCCGTCAGGGTCGCCGCGACCTCGTCGAGGGTGAGGGCCTCGGGCCCGGTCAGCTCGTAGGCGGCTCCGCGGTGCTCGGAGGGGGAGCGGAGGACCGCGGCGGCGGCGCGGGCCACATCCTCGCGCGCGACGACGGCGGCACGGCCCGATCCCGCGGGTCCGCGGATCGCGCCGTCGTCGCCGAGCATCGCAGGCAGGAAGTCGAGGTAGAGGTTGTCGCGGAGGAACGTCCAGAACATGCCGGAGCGGCGGATCGCGTCCTCGGTGGCCGCGTGGTCTCGGGCGAGGGTGAAGACCGCGTCGGGTGCGGCTCCGGCGAAGGAGGTGTAGACGACGTGCTCGACACCCGCGGCGGCGGCTGCGTCGACGAACGCGAGGTGCTCGGCGCGGCGCTCCTCGTTCTCGGAGGCGGAGACCATCAGGAGGAGGCGCACGCCCTCGAGCGAGTCGCCCGCGTCGGCGAAGGAGGAGCGCACCACCTCGGCCCCGGGGAGCTCGGGCGCGCGGGACGGGTCGCGGACCAGCAGGCGGAGGGCGTGACCGGCGTCGGCGAGCTCGCGCGCGACGCGGCCGCCGACGGCTCCGGTGGCTCCGGTGAGGGCGATAGGGGTGCTCATCCCCTCATGATGGGCCCGATCCCTAGGCTGGGGCCATGAGCGACAACGCCCCCCTCCTCGCCATCGCCCGCTCGATCGCCGTCGAGGCGGCGCACCTCGCCCGCCAGCGGCGGCAGGACGGCGTCGAGATCGCCGCGTCGAAGTCGTCCCCGGAGGACGTGGTGACGGCCGCGGACCGGGAGGTCGAGGAGCTGATCCGCCGGCGCCTGGCCGAGGCGCGTCCGGACGACGGCTTCCTCGGCGAGGAGTCGGGGTCGGGGGGCGGCACGAGCGGGCTGACCTGGGTCGTCGATCCGATCGACGGGACCGTCAACTACCTCTACGGCATCCCCTCCTACGCGGTCAGCATCGCTGTGGTGGAGGGGGAGCCGGATCCCGCGACCTGGACCGCGCTCGCCGGCGCGGTCGTGAACGGAGCGACGGGCGAGGTGACCACGGCCAGCCGAGGCGGGGGAGCCGAGCGGGACGGAGTCGCGCTGCAGGTCTCGGCTCCCTCCTCCCTCTCGCTCGCGCTGGTGGGCACCGGCTTCGGCTACGACGCGGGCCGCCGGATGCGCCAGGGCGCCGTGGTGCAGGAGCTCCTGGGCTCGGTCCGCGACATCCGCCGCATCGGCTCGGCGGCGCTCGATCTGTGCTCGGTGGCCACCGGCCAGCTGAACGCGTACTACGAGCGGGGCCTGAACCCATGGGACCTCGCTGCGGGCGCCCTCATCGCCGAGGAGGCGGGCGCGCGGGTCGCGGGACTCGACGGCGCGCCCTTCGGCTCCGGCCTGCTCATCGCGGCACCGGATCCTCTCTTCGCCGAGCTGGAGGATCTGCTGCGCCGCCTGCGCGCGGACGAGGTGTAACCGCTCTCCCAGGCCGGGCCGACAAGGATTCCGTGCGCCGAGAGGCGGATCGGCGCAGGATCCCGCCGGGGCTCGCCGCGCGTCGTGCCCCGATCGCGCCTGTGCGCGGCGGCCTCTGGCCGGATCCCGCCGGCCGTGGTTATCCTTTATGAATTCGTGATGTTCGCACAGGCTGCGCTCACGGAGCCGAGCGGTGCCTCTCCCTGGAGGCCCGCTCGTCCCCTGCCCCCGACGGAAGACATCGATTTCGTGAGCCCCGATTCGCCCGCCCCCGCTGCCCCTGCATCGATCCCCGGCGAATCGACTCCACCCCTCTCCCGTCGCGAGCTCCGCGAGCGCGAGCGCGCTCTGGCCCTCGCCTCCGACGTCTCGCTCGCGAGCGGCTCCGACGACCTCCTCGCGGCTCCCACGGCGGAGCAGCTGCGCGAGGCGGAGCGCCGCGTCGCCTCGGTCCGCAGCGCCCCGGCCCCCGTCCCCGCACCGCGCGCGACGCCGCTCCGGCCCGTGCGCCGGGCCCGGGTCGGCGGACTCGTCGCCCTCTCCTTCGTCGCGGCCATCGTGGCGGCGACCTCTCTGCCGGCCACATCGCTCCTGACCGCGGAGGACGTGCAGGCGCAGAGCCTCTCGACCCCCTTCGGCGCCGACGCCCGCCGCGGCGCGCAGTCGTTCGTCGCCGGCGAGGTCAGCGCCGAGACGGTCGCCCGCGACGGCTTCGGCGTGCAGGAGCGCAAGACGCAGACCAACGTCGCCGACATCGTCCGCACCTCCGACACCGGCTTCACGAACGACCCGAACGCGTCGATCCAGTGGCCCTTCGCCGTCGGCGTGCCGGTGGGTGACCGCTTCGGCTACCGCAACTGCGCGGGCTGCTCGGTGAACCACGGCGGCACCGACTTCAACCCGGGCGACGGCTCGCCCATCCAGGCGATCGCCGACGGCGTCGTGCGCACGGTCATCGACGGCGAGGGCTCGCTCGGCGTGCACGTGATCGTCGACCACGAGATCGACGGGCAGCTCGTCTCGAGCGTGTACGCGCACATGCAGCACGGCTCGGCGGCCGTGAACGAGGGCGACCCGGTGAAGGTCGGCCAGCTGCTCGGCCTGGTGGGCACGACCGGCATGTCGACCGGCCCGCACCTGCACTTCGAGATCCGCCTCGACGGCGTGACGAAGGTCGACTCCTACCTCTGGCTCAAGGCCAACGCCGGGCGCTGACCCGGCGGCGGGACGCGGGAGTCGCCGGGCGGACCCCGCGGCCCGCTACTCCGCGCGCAGCCAGACCGTGGTGTCGGCGGGCAGCGCCGGCTCGTGCAGCCCCTCCGAGGACAGCACCACGGAGCCGACGGGCAGCTCGACCGGAGCCTCGCCGAGGTTCGCGATCACCGTGACGGCTCCGTTGCGGAACGCCACGACGTCCTCCGGGTAGCCCTCGAGCCATTCGACGGCGCCGGAGCCCAGGTCCTCGGCGCGGCGCACCGCGAGCAGGGACCGGTACAGCTCGAGCGTCGAGCCCGCGACACCGCGCTGGCGGTCGCGCGCGAGCGGCGCCCAGTCGCCGGGCTGCGGCAGCCAGGAGTCGCCGGAGCCGCTGAAGCCGTACGCGGGCGCGTCCGCCTCCCACGGGATCGGCACCCGGCAGCCGTCGCGGCCGTAGCGCTCGCCGCCGGTGCGGAACCAGGTCGGGTCCTGACGCGCCGAGTCCGGCAGGTCGATCGCCTCGGGGAGCCCGAGCTCCTCGCCCTGGTAGACGTAGGCGGAGCCGGGGAGCGCGAGCATGAGGGCGGTCGCGGCACGAGCGCGGCGCAGCCCCAGGACGGGGTCGGGGAGTCCGGGCGTGCGCGGGCCGATGCCGTAGCCCTGCGGGTTGTCGGACGTCAGTGCCAGGCGGCTCGCGTGGCGCACGACGTCGTGGTTCGACAGCACCCAGGTCGACGGGGCGCCGACGGCGGCGAAGGCCTCGACGGAGGAGTCGATGATGTCGCGGAGGGCGGGTGCGCTCCACGGGGTCTCGAGGTAGGCGAAGTTGAAGGCCTGGTGCATCTCGTCGGGGCGGACCCAGCGGGCGAGCTTGGAGAGCGGCTGCACCCACGCCTCGGCGCAGAGCACGCGGTCGTCCGGGTACTCGGCGAGCAGGGAGTGCCAGTCGCGGTAGATCTCGTGGACGCCGTCCTGCGCCCAGTAGGGGGCGGTGGCGGGCTCCTCGCCGTCGGCGGGAGCGACTCCGCCCATCGACCCGCTGTCGGCGGGCGGCGTGTAGTCGGGCAGCCCCTCGGCCTTGATCATCCCGTGCGCCACGTCGACGCGGAAGCCGTCGACGCCGCGGTCGAGCCAGAATCGGAGGACCTCCCGGAAGCGCTCGCGCACCCACTCGTTCGTCCAGTCGAAGTCGGGCTGCGAGGTGTCGAAGAGGTGCAGGTACCACTGGCCGGCCGAGCCGTCGGGCTCCATGACGCGGGTCCACGCGGGGCCGCCGAAGACCGATTCCCAGTTGTTCGGGGGCAGCTCGCCCGACTCGCCCCGGCCGTCGCGGAACAGGTAGCGCGCCCGCTCGGCGCTGCCCGCGGGAGCGGCGAGCGCCTCCTGGAACCAGCGGTGGGCGCTGGAGGAGTGGTTGGGCACGAGGTCGACGATGATGCGGATGCCCAGGGCGTGAGCGCGGGCGAGCATCGCGTCGAAGTCGGCGAGGGTGCCGAAGAGCGGATCGACGTCGCAGTAGTCGGCGACGTCGTAGCCCGCGTCCTTCTGCGGCGAGGTCATGAAGGGCGAGAGCCAGATCGCGTCGACGCCGAGCTCGGCGAGGCTCTCGAGGCGCGAGGCGATGCCGGGCAGGTCGCCGATGCCGTCGCCGTCCGCGTCCGCGAAGGAGCGCGGGTAGATCTGGTAGATGACGGCGGTGCGCCACCACTCGGCTCCCCGGCGGTGCTCGGCCTCGGAGTCGGGGCCGGGGGAGTTCTCGGGCGCGCCGGAGGTAGCGGAGTCCAGGGTCATGCGGTCGAGTTTATCGGGCGCCCCGGGGGCGCCGGGGGCACGCCCTCCGCCGTCCCGTACAGTCGACGGGTGATCGATGAGACACCGGACGAGGCCCGAGCCCGACGCCGACGGGCGCTGCTGTGGGTGGTGCCGCTGCTGGTGCTGCTGGTCGGCGGCCTGGTCGCCGTCACCCTCGCGATCGGCGGATTCGCGCTGCGCAGCATGACCGGCGCGTCCGCCGTGCAGCTCGTCCTCGTCGCCTAGGCGGTCGCGGCCGGGCCGTCCTCGTCCTCGGGCGGGGGCGCGGAGGAGGTGCGCGCCCGCTCCTCGGACGCGTGCGCGGTCTCGGGTCCGGTCGCGCGGGCCTGCTCGTCGGCGCGGGTGACCGCCTCCGCGAGCTCATCGGCGACGAGGTACCCGGGAGAGACGGCCTCGGCCCGGTAGGCCGCCCGGCCGACCATGTGCGCCGAGACGGGCACGGTCAGCAGCTGGAAGCCGATCACCAGCACGATCGTCCCCGCGGCGGCGAAGCCGGGGTTCCGGATGGCGACCGCGAGCATCACGCAGATCAGTCCGAGCACCTGCGGCTTCGTGCCCGCGTGCATCCGGGAGAGCAGGTCGTCGAACCGCATCAAGCCGATCGCGGCCAGCAGCGAGAGCAGGGCGCCGACCAGCAGCAGCACAGCGGTGAGCACGTCGAAGAACAGGTCCATGTCAGTCCTCCTCGCGGTTGGCCATGAACTTGGCGACGCTGATCGATCCGAAGACGGCGAACAGCGCGAGCCCGAGCGCGACGGGCAGGGTCCGCGCGTGGTGGTTGACCGCCATCTCGGCGCCGATCCCGCAGATGATCGTCGCGACGAGCACGTCGGCCGCGACGACCCGGTCGAGCACGGACGGACCGCGGAGGATCCGCACGAGCGCGAGCAGGCAGGCGGCGCCGAAGACCGGCACCAGGATCCAGATCAGCCAGTCGATCACCGGACCACCCCCGATCCGGCCTCGATCGGCCGATTCACGCGCTGCACGTCCTCGCGGGAGCCGATGGCCCGGACGATGCGCGCTTCCGTCCGGAGGACCGTCCGGCGCACCTCGTCGATCCGCTCGCCCTCGTCGTGGGTCACGCCGAGCACGTGCAGGTAGAGGACGTTCAGCTGCGGGTCCACGTCGATCACCAGGGAGCCGGGGACGAGCGAGACGGCCTCCGTCGTCCAGACGAGCATCCCCTCGGAGCGGCTGCGCAGGTGCACGGCGACGATGGCGTTGTGCACCGGGACCGGCAGGGTCAGGATCTGCCAGGACACCCGCACCGAGGCCACCGCGATGTCGGCCAGCAGGCGCAGGAGGAAGAGGAGCACGAACCACGGGTTGATGCGGTTCGAGAACTCGACCGGCGGCAGGTAGAACACCCGGGTGATCAGCAGGGCGACCAGGAAGCCGGTGACGATCGACAGCACCGAGACGTCGTCCCAGAGCAGCACCCAGATCCCGACGAGGGTCACGAACATCGCGACGCGGTTCCAGATGTCGACGCGGCGGCGGGGGCTCATCGCGGCCCCTCCTCTCCGAAGGACGAGTCGCGGTAGACCGTCGCGATGTAGGTCGCGGGGTCGGCGACCGCGCTCGCCGCTCGCTCGCTCGCGTCGTAGAGGGGACCGGCGCCGACGGTCAGCACGACGCCGACGACGACCATCCCCGCGGTGGCGAGCACCATCATGGGCGGCGAGTGGCGGGTGCGGATGCTGCCCGTGTCGTGGGGGTCCTCCTGCAGCTGGTCGATCAGGGGCGACTCGTAGCCGGGCACCTCCTCCTGGCGGCGCCAGAAGACCATGTTCCAGACGCGCGCGACGGCGTAGAGGGTCAGGAGCGAGGTGACGGCCCCGGCGGCGATGACGGCCCAGATCAGCCACGACGGCTGGTCGACGGCCGACTCCGTGCCGGCGACGAAGAGCCCCACCTTGCCGAGGAAGCCGGTGAACGGCGGGATCCCGCCGAGGTTCATCGCGGGGATGAAGTAGAGCAGCGCCAGCAGCGGCGAGGCCTTGAGCAGCCCGCCGAGGCGCAGGATCGAGGTGGTGCCGCCGACGCGCTCGATCAGGCCGGTCGCGAGGAAGAGCGTCGTCTGCACCGTGATGTGGTGGATGACGTAGAAGATCGTCGCCGCGTAGCCCGCCGGGGTGCCCACGGCGATCCCGAAGACCATGTAGCCGATGTGCGAGACCAGCGTGAAGGACAGCATCCGCTTGATGTCGGCCTGCGCGACGGCGCCGAGGATGCCGACGATCAGCGTCAGCAGCGCCACCACCAGCAGCACCTCGCTCAGCCTCCCGCCGGGGAAGAGCAGGGTCTCGGTGCGGATCAGCGCGTACACGCCGACCTTGGTGAGGAGTCCGGCGAAGACGGCGGTGACCGGCGCCGGAGCCGTGGGGTACGAGTCCGGGAGCCAGAACGACAGGGGGAACACGGCCGCCTTGATCCCGAAGCCGAGCAGCAGCACCACGTGGAGCACCAGCTGCACGTCGGCGGGGAGCTCGGCGATGCGGATCGAGAGCTGCGCCATGTTGACCGTGCCGGTGGCGCCGTAGAGCAGGCCGATGGCCGAGAGGAAGAACACGCTCGAGACCAGGCTGACGACCACGTAGGTCGTGCCGGCGCGGATCCGCGGCGCGGTGCCGCCCAGGGTGATCAGCACGTAGCTCGCGGCCAGCAGGATCTCGAAGCCGACGTAGAGGTTGAAGAGGTCGCCCGCGACGAAGGCGTTGAGGATGCCCGCCGAGAGGATCAGGTAGGTCGGGTGGAAGATCGTGACCGGCGTCTCGCGGTTGCCGTCGACGAGGCCCTGGCCGACCGAGAACAGCAGGACGCCCAGCAGGGTGATCGAGGTGATCACGAGCATCAGCGCGGCGAGCGGATCGACGACCAGCACGATGCCCCACGGCGGCTCCCAGCCGCCCACGTAGACAGCGCTGCCGCCTCCGTCGCCGGTCAGGACCAGCACGAGCATCACCGAGGAGATCACCAGAACGCTCGAGAGCGTCACGATGTTCACGGTGATCTGCGCGCGCCGGTGGCGTCCGAGGATCAGCGCGACGGCCGCCCCCAGGAGGGGGAGGGTGACGACGAGCGGGATCAGGGCGTTCATCGGTCCTCCTTCCTGTCGTCGGTCATGGCGCTCTCCCCGTGCTTGGCGGCGGTGCCCTCGTCGCTGGACTCGAGCAGGACGTCGAGCGCCCGGTCGTCGGCGGTGGTCTGGGCCGAGATGCCCGCCGCGTCCTCGCGGACGGAGGCGTCGGTCTCGTCGTCCTCCACCTGGTCGGCGTTGGCGAGGCGCCAGCGCCGGTAGATCATCGCGAGGAGGAAGGCGGACACCCCGAAGGTGATCACGATCGCGGTGAGGATCAGCGCCTGCGGCAGCGGGTCGGCCATCTCGGCGGCGATCTGCTCGTAGGAGCGCCCGTCGTCGGTGACGAACGGCGCGATGCCCGAGCGGCCGGCCATCAGCAGGATGAGGATGTTGGTCGCGTTCCCGACGAGCAGGAACCCGATCAGGATGCGGGTGAGGCTGCGCTCGAGCATCTGGTAGACGCCCGCCGCGTACATCACCGCCATCACGACGACGAGGACGAGGGTGATGCTCATGCGCCGTCCCCCCTGCCCGGTCCGCCGACGACCGTGGAGCCGGTGGGGAGCGAGGTCTCGAGCCCGTCGACCGTGCCCTGGCCGGGGCCGGGGGTGCTGTCCGTCGAGTGCGTGACGCCGTCGCCCGAGGGGGAGCCCTGCTCGGCCTCCTCGCCGTGGCGGTCGACCTCGCCGCCGAGGCTGCGGAGGATGTCGAGGGCGAGGCCGATCACGATCAGGTACACCCCGATGTCGAAGAGGGTGGACGTGCCCAGGTGGAGCTCGCCCAGCACCGGCACCTCGAGGTCGAGCCAGCTCGACTCGAGGACCTCGAGGCCGAAGGCGAGGGAGGAGACGGCCGTGCCGACGGCGAAGAAGAGGCCGAGTCCGAGGACCTTGCCCGCGTCGATCGGCGCGGCCTCGCCGAGCTCGAAGCGGCCGCCGGCGAGGTAGCGCGCGACGAGGGCGAGACCGGCGAGCAGGCCGCCCGCGAAGCCTCCGCCCGGGGTGTTGTGTCCGGTGAAGAGCAGGTAGACCGACACGATCATCGCGGGGTGGAAGAGCAGGCGCACCAGCACCTCGAGCACGATCGAGCGGTTCTCCGGCCGGAGCGTGCGCCCGGCGACGAGCCAGGAGCCGCGGTCGCCGTCGCGCTCGGCGTCGGCGGAGGAGGCGGTCAGGTCCATCGCGCGCTCGCGGCGGTCGTCGGCGCTCTGCGACTCGAGGCGGGGAGCGCCTCCGGCCCGGCTGGAGAGGAAGATCAGGCTCGCGACGCCGGTGGCGACCACGACGAGGACCGAGATCTCGCCCATCGTGTCCCAGGCGCGGATGTCGACGAGCAGGACGTTGACGATGTTGCGGCCCTTGCCCTCCTCGTAGGCGAGGCGGGGCAGCTCGGCCGAGATCGGCGTCGCGGTCCGGGCACCGAGGGCGATGGTGGCGGCGAGGGCCATGACCGCTCCGACCGCGATGCCGATGACGGCGCGCAGGCGCTTGCGCATCGGCTGGTGCTTCGCGGCGATGCGGGTCGGGAGGCGGCGCAGCACCAGGACGAAGACCACGAGGGTCACCGTCTCGATCAGCGCCTGGGTGAGGGCGAGGTCCGGTGCGCCCTGCAGGGCGAAGAGGGCCACCATCCCGTAGCCGGTGGCGCCGGCCAGCAGCACGGCGGCGACGCGGTTGCGGGCGATCGCGCACAGCACCGCCGCGAGGATCATCACGGCCGCGACCGCGAGCTGGCCCGGGCTGTCCCAGAAGACGAGATCGCCCGGCCAGGTGCGGTTGAGGGCGGCCGCACCGCCGACGCCGAGGACGAAGACCGCGAAGATCACCGTCAGGTAGCGGGGGAGCGAGCCGCGCTGGACGGACTCGGTGACCGTGCTGGCGACACGGTCGAGCCAGCGGACGGTGGCCCAGTAGCCCTCGGCGGAGTCGATCCGGTTGGGCAGCATCGACTGGGCGCGCGCGACGGCGACGCGCTTGGCGAAGAGCAGGAGTCCGACGGCGATCACGAGGGCGCTGAGTGCCAGCGCGGGCTCGAAGCCGTGCCAGAGCGCGAGGTGGTAGCCGCCGTGGTCGGAGGCCTCCGCGGCGGCGGCGAGCTCCGGGTCGGCGTCCGGGGCGGCGTAGGGGAGGGTGTCCGCGTAGACGGCGACGAGCGGGTCGAGCACGGAGGCGGCGATCCCGCCGATCACGCTGGCGGCGGCCAGCAGCACCGGGGCGGCGGTGAAGGTCCACGGCTCGGCGTGCAGGTGCGTGTCCTCGAGCCCCTTCTTCCGGGCGAAGGCGCCCCAGAAGAAGCGCGCGGAGTAGGCCACGGTGAGGATCGAGCCGAGGACGAGGCCGACCAGCGCGACCCAGGCCCAGAACGAGCCCTGCTCGATCGCCGAGATCAGGCTCGTGAACACGGCCTCCTTGGCGACGAAGCCCAGCAGCGGCGGGATGCCCGCCATCGACAGCACGCCGACGAGGGCGGCGCCCGCGAGCACCGGCGCCTGCCGTCCCAGGCCGCTGAGCTTGCGGAGGTCGCGCGTGCCGGCGCGGTGGTCGACGATGCCGACGGTGAGGAAGAGCAGCGCCTTGAAGAGGGCGTGGGCGACGAGCAGGGTCAGTCCGGCCAGCGCGGCGTCGCGCGAGCCGAAGCCGACGGCGACGGTCAGGAAGCCGAGCTGGCTGACGGTGCCGTAGGCCAGCACGAGCTTGAGGTCGTACTGCCGGAGCGAGCGCCAGCCGCCGACGAGCATGGTCCAGACTCCGACGCTCACCACCACGGGCAGCCAGACGGAGTCGTCGGCGAAGCCCGGCGCGAGGCGCGCGACGAGGTAGATGCCCGCCTTCACCATCGCGGCGGCGTGCAGGTAGGCGCTGACCGGCGTGGGAGCGGCCATCGCGGCCGGCAGCCAGAAGTGGAACGGCACCAGGGCGGACTTCGAGAACGCGCCGAGCAGTACGAGCACCAGCGCCGTCGACACGATCGGGCCGGAGGGGGCGGCGGCGACGATCCCGGAGAGGCTGGTGGTGCCGGCCTGCACGATCAGGACGATGATCCCGACCAGCATCGCCAGCCCGCCGAGAGTCGTGACCAGGAGCGCCTGGAGCCCGGCACCCCGGCTCTCCTTGCGCCCGCTGTAGTGGCCGATGAGGAGGTAGGAGAGGACGCTCGTCGCCTCCCAGAAGACGAAGAGGATGATCACGTCGTCGGCCGTGACCAGCCCGTACATCACTCCGGCGAACGCGGACAGGAGCGCTGCGAACCGGCCCAGCGAGGGCTCGTCGCGGCTGAAGTACGTCGCGCAGTAGGCGAGGACCAGGGCGCCGACTCCGCTGACCACGAGGGCGAGGACGATCGAGAGCGCGTCCAGGCGGAAGGAGAGGGCGATGTCGAGCGCGGGGATCCACGGCACGGACTCGCGGATCTCGCCGCCGTCGAGGATCGTCGGCAGGGCGGTCGCGGTGGCGACGAAGCTCGCGGCCGGGATCAGCGCCAGCGCGTAGAACGTCTTCGGCCCGAACCGGTCCACCAGCCAAGGGGTCACCACGGCGATCGCGAACGAGATCACGAGGATGAGGAGCATCACATGTTCCTCCCAAGGTGTACCCAGCGCATACGTCGGTCAAGAATATCGGAGCGCCCTCCCGCGGAACCTGAGTGCGCGGAGGCTTGACGGCCCCGTCGTGATCCGCCAGGGCCCTACCGTGGGGAGCATGGCCCGCTCGCTCCTCCCCGACCAGCTCTGCCGACTCCGCGTCCACGACCTCGCGTCGGGGGAGTCGACGACCGTCTTCGAGTCCGACTCCGTCCTCGTGGAGGCGCCGAACTGGACTCCGGACGGCTCCGCCCTGATCGTGAACGGCGACGGCGGCCTCTTCCGGCTGCCGCTCGAGGGGGCGCCCGTGCTCGAGCCGATCCCGCTCGACGGGGTGCCGGCCGAGCTCAACAACGACCACGTGCTCGCCCCGTCCGGCGGGCTCGCCTACGTCTCGGCGCGCGACGGGCACCTCTACGCGGTCGAGCTCGACGGCTCCGCCCCCGCCCGCCGCCTGACCGCCGAGCGCGAGGGCGCGCGCTTCAAGCACTACCTGCACGGCGTCTCGCCCGACGGCGCGACCCTCGCGCTGATCGGCGGCGGCGACGCCTCCGGGCGGTGGCGGACCGATGTCTACACGATGCCGGTCGGAGGAGGCGCGCTCACCGCCCTGACCGACGACGAGCCGGCCGACGACGGCGTCGACGTCTCGGCCGACGGCCGCACCCTCGTCTTCAACTCCGAGCGGGCCGGAGGCGGGGCGCAGCTGTTCCGCATCGGCCTCGACGGCTCCGCGCTCTCCCGCCTGGTCGAGTCGGACACGGTCGACTGGTTCCCGCACGAGTCGCCCGACGGCGCGCACCTGCTCTACCTCGCCTATCCGGAGGGGACGGCCGGGCACCCCGAGAACGTCGACGTCGAGCTGCGGCTGCTCGACCTCCCCGGGCGCTCGACGCTCGAGCCCGGCCGTGTGCTGGAGCGCCTCCACGGCGGGCAGGGGACGATCAACGTCTCCGGCTGGGCGCCGGACTCGACGCGCTTCGCCTACGCCGACTACCCGCGGCGCTGAGAGCCTGAGTCCTTGCCGCGCATGCGCGGGAGGGGGATCGATCACGGCGGGGAGCGGGTCTTGAATCGGGGGATGAGCATCGACAGCGCAGCATCCTCCTCCGTCACCCGCTCGCCGCTCGGCGACTCCGGCATCGACGTCTTCCCGCTCTCGCTCGGCGGCAACGTCTTCGGCTGGACCGCGGGCCGGCAGACCTCCTTCGACGTCCTCGACGGCTACACGGCCGCGGGCGGCGACTTCATCGACACCGCCGACGCCTACTCCGCCTGGGTCCCGGGCAACACGGGCGGCGAGTCCGAGACGATCATCGGCGAGTGGCTCGCGCAGCGCTCGGGGGACCGGGACGACGTGGTGATCGCGACGAAGGCGGGCCGCCACCCGCAGTTCACCGGCCTCGCGCCCGACACCGTGCGCGCGGCCGCCCGCGCCTCCCTCGAGCGCCTCGCGACCGACCGGATCGACCTCTACTACGCCCACTTCGACGACGAGGCCGTGCCGATGGCCGACATCGCCGCCGTGTTCTCCGAGCTCGTGGACCAGGGCCTCGTCCGCGCGATCGGAGTGTCGAACTTCAGCGCCGAGCGCGTCGCGGAGTGGCTGCGCATCGCGGGCGAGGAGGGCCTGCACTCGCCCGTCGCGCTGCAGCCGCACTACAACCTCGTGGAGCGCGGGATCGAGGCCGACCTGCTGCCCCTCGCCCGCGAGGCGGGGCTGGCCGTCGTCCCCTACTCCGCCCTGGCGTCAGGATTCCTGACCGGCAAGTACCGCGACGGATCGACGCCCGAGGGTCCGCGCGCCGACGGCGCCTCCCGCTACCTCGACGGCCGCGGCCGCCGGGTGCTGGCGGCGCTCGACGCGGCGGCGGAGGCGCACGGCGCCGAGGTGGCGACGGTGGCGCTCGCGTGGCTCCGCTCGCAGCCCGGAGTGGTCGCGCCGATCGCCAGCGCCCGCGTGATGGAGCAGCTGCCGGCGCTGATCGCCTCGGCCTCCCTCGAGCTGAGCGCCGAGGAGCTCGCCGCGCTCGACGAGGCGAGCCGGGCGTAGCCGCAGACGGGCGGCCGCGGGGGCGCGTGCCCCGCGGTCATCGACGCTCCGCGGAGGTGCTATCGTCTAACGGTGCCAAATCGCGGGCACGCCCCGAGAGGGGCTGTCAGACCCGCAGGTGCGCCCCCTTAGCTCATTGGTAGAGCACTTCCTTGGTAAGGAAGAGGTAGTGGGTCCGATTCCCACAGGGGGCTCCGTTCCCCGCAGGCCAGACCTGCGAAGAACGCGCGGCGGGGTAGCTCAGGTGGTTAGAGCACACGGCTCATAATCGTGGTGTCGCGGGTTCAAGTCCCGCTCCCGCTACAGCGAGAAGGCCCCGGTTCGCGCGTCGAACCGGGGCCTCCGGCGTTCCCGGGCGAGGTCCTGCCCGCGGGAGAGGTCTCAGACCGCGCAGCCCGCGAAGAGCACGTCGTCCGAGGAGACCAGATCCTCCAGGGTCAGCAGGCGGTCGAGGTCGTGGCCGGCGGCCAGGGCGTTGGCGCGCTCCGGTGCGGTCTGGGGGGCGAGGCGCCCCTCCATGACCCCGCCGAGGGCGCGGACGGCGCACGCGGCGACCACTCCCTCCGGGGTTCCGCCGATGCCGAGGACGAGGTCGACGCGGCCCGCGGGATCGGCCGCCTCGATCGCGACCGACACGTCGCCCTCGCCGCGCAGCTCGAGCGCGACCCCGGCCGCGCGCAGAGCCGCGATGAGCCCGGAGTGACGCGGCTTGTCGAGCACGACGACGACCAGTTCCGCGACGGGCTTCCCGAGCGCCGCCGCCAGCCGTGCGGCGTTCTGGGCGGGACGGAGGTCGAGCGAGACGGCGCCCCGGCCCGCTCCCGAGCAGACCAGCTTGTCCATGTAGAAGACGTCGCGCGGGTCGAACAGCGTGCCTCGCGGGGCCAGCGCGATCACGCTCACCGAGCCGGGGAGCCCCTCCGCCGTGAGCCGGGTCCCGTCGAGCGGATCGACCGCCACGTCGCAGGAGGGTGCGGAGGCGCGGCCGAGGCGCTCGCCGTTCGCGAGCATCGGGGCCTCGTCCTTCTCGCCCTCGCCGATCACGACGACGCCGTCGAACGGAGCGTCGGCCAGCACGGCGCGCATCGCCGCGACCGACGCGTCGTCCGCCGCGATCTTGTCGCCGCGCCCGTACCAGCCGCGCGCCGCCTCGGCCGCCGCGCGCACGGCGGCGGCCACCGCCTCCTGCAGCTCGGCCGGGTAGGCGGGCGACGCGATCAGCCGCCGGCCGCTCATGCGCGCGCGGGCTGAGCGGTCGCGGTGCGGACCAGCCGCTCCAGGGTGCGCAGGCCGTCGGAGGAGAGCACCGACTCCAGGTGCCCCTGCACCGACGCGACGTGCTCGCCCCGCAGGGCGTTGACCACTCCCGTCTCCGGATCGACCGACACCTCGAGCCCCAGCCGGGGCGTGCGCGCGACGCCGGGGGCGACCGAGGAGAAGGTGTTGTAGAAGCCGATCGCGGCGTCCTCGCCGAACACGTCCACCGCCAGGCGCACGCCCTGGCGGGGCGCGGGCAGCGGCTCGACAGGGAGGCCCGCCAGCAGCGACAGCATCTGGTGGCTGAGGCAGACGGCGAGCATCGGCCGCTCCGCCTCGAGGCGCGCGGTCATCAGCGCGCGCAGGTGCGCGATCCGCGGCTCGGAGTCGTCGCGGGGGTCGCCCGGGCCGGGGCCGAAGACGACGAGGTCGTCGCTCAGCACGTCGGCGACCTCCGACCAGCGCTCGACCCGGGCGTTCATCCCGAGGTGGCGCAGCTGGTGGGCGAGCATCGTCGTGAACTGGTCCTCGTTGTCGACGATCAGCGCGGTGTGCCCGGCGAGGCCGGCGATGTGCTCGGGCGCCTGGGGTCGGAGCCAGAACGAGGCGAGCCGCTCGTTGCGCGCCTCGAGCGCCTCCTGCACGCCCGGCTGCGCGTTCAGGTCGATGGCCGGCGGCACCTCGCGGTGCGGCAGCAGGCCCAGGGCGGAGAGGACGCCCGACGCCTTCGCCCGCGTCTCGGCGACCTCGCCCTCGGGGGTGGAGTGGCGCACGAGCGTCGCGCCGGCCGGCACGGTGAGGCGGCCGTCCGCGCGGAGGTAGGCGGTGCGGATGAGGATGGGGGCGTCGACCGTGTAGCCGTGCTCCTCCGGCTCGAAGAGGGCGAGCACGCCGGAGTAGTAGCCGCGCGGCTCCTTCTCGTACTCGGCGATCACGGCGCACGCGTTCTCCATCGGCGAGCCGGTGACCGTGGGCGCGAACATCGTCAGCCGCAGGACCTCGCGCACGTCGAGTCCGGTGCGGCCCTCGAGCAGGTACTCGGTGTGGCTGAGCCGCGACATCTGCTTGAGGAACGGCCCGAGGATGCGGCCGCCGTCCGGGCAGACCGCGCTCATCATCTTCATCTCCTCGTCCACGACCATGAAGAGCTCCTCGCTCTCCTTGACGTCGGCGAGGAACGCGAGCACCTCCTCCCCGGTGGGTCCGGCCGCGGGGTGGCGGAAGGTGCCGCTGATCGGGTTCATCATCGCGACGCCGTCGCGCACCGAGACGTGGCGCTCGGGGGTCGCGCCGACGGCGGTGACCGTCTGCGCTCCGTCGACGCCGGGGGTGTGGATCGCGAAGGTCCAGTACGCGCCGGACTCGTCGGTGAGCAGGCGGCGGAACCAGGCCAGGACCGCCTCGACGGGCGGCGCGTCGGTCTGCGCGACGAAGGCGCGGTTGATGACGAAGTTGGCGCCCTCGCCGCGGCCGATCTCGTCCTCGATCACCCGGCGGACGATGTCGGCGTACTCGTCGTCCGGCACGTCGAAGCCGCGCTCCTCGACCGGGATCTCCCGCTCGGGCAGGAGCCGCAGCACCTCGGCCAGGGGGACGCTCTCGCGCTCGCGCACCACGAGGTTGCGCAGCGGGGCTCCGTCGTCCTTCGCCGCGAAGCCGCGCTCGCGCACCTGCCGGTAGGGCACGAGGGTCAGCACGTCGTCGCCGTCGAGCGGGATGTCGGCCAGGCCCTCGACGTCGAGCACGTCGCCCGCGAACACGTCGACGGCGTCGCGGCCCTGGCGGAGGACCACCGCGAACGGCAGCGTCCCGTCGGAGGCGAGGATGCGGGAGAGGAGCGAGGTCATCGTGGTCCTTGTATCGGGTCGTGCCCCACCCGGGCCCTGACATGCAGAACGACCGCCCGGAGGAGGCGGTCGCGTGCGAGGGGTCTGCGCGTCGGTCCGCCTAGGAGGCGGGCCACCAGGGGCTTCGGATCGACGTGCGCACGCGGCGAGTCTAGGGGAGAGCCGGGCGGCGGCCAAGCGGTGTCAGGCGGCCGGCCGCTCGGTCGGCTCGCCCCGCAGGGTCCGGAGCAGGAGGGTCGCGCCGGCCGTCGCGGCGGGGGTGGCGACGACCGCGCCCCCGGGGACGAGGAACGCCAGGTAGACGGCGATGCCGAAGCCGAGCGAGACCGCGCGGTGCTCGCCGAGGAGGCGGCGGCGGTCGCGGAGGGAGAGCCCCCGGGCGTCGCCCGCGAATCCGGTCAGCTCGAGCGCGAGGGCCCTCCCGCCGACCAGGGCGCCCGCGACGAGGCCGACGATCGAGCCGACCAGCGGCACCAGGCCCAGCAGCACCAGGACCACGCCGATCCCGAGGGAGGTGGCGACCAGCACGGCGGAGTCGCGGAGGCCGCGGCCGACCCCCTGCCAGAAGGTGCTCTCGCGCTCGTCGGGCACGCCGCCGAGGTCGTCCTCGACCCGCCGCCAGATCCGCTCGTAGAAGGGGTCGCCGACCAGCAGGGTCACCGCGGCGAAGAGGACCACGCCGAGGGCGAGCGCGGCGCCGACCACCGCGATCGAGAGCACCAGGCGGACGGTGGCGGCCGTGCCCTCGTCCCAGCCGCCGGCGAACGGGGTGAGCGCGGTCACCGCGTCCTGCACCCGCGTGAGCACCAGGACCAGCACGCCGACGAAGACCAGGCCGACGATCAGGGGCGGGATCGCGCCGAGGAGCATCGCCCGCGGCGAGCGGACCCAGGTGCGGAAGCCGCGGAGGAAGAGCCGGGCACCGAGGCCGAGATCGCGGAGGACGCTCATCCCCCGATCCTCGCAGGTGGGTCCGGGTCGGGGGTCCGGCAGAACGCCCGACTGCACGGGACGTGGAACCTCAGACCCGCTCGAACGGAGCGAGCAGCCCCGCCATCGCCTTCGTCCGCGGCGCGGCGTACTCGTCGCGCCGCGAGGTGCTGACGCCCATCGCGACGAGCCCCTCCACCAGGCGCACCGCCGAGGCGACGCCGTCGATCACGGGCACTCCCAGCTCCCGTGAGAGGTCGCGGCACAGGTCGGCCATGCCCGCGCAGCCCAGCACGATCGAGTCGGACCCGTCGACGGCCAGCGCTTCGGCGCACTCCGCCAGGATCGCGCGGCGGGCGTCGGAGCGGGGGTCGTCGAGTTCGAGCACGGGGATGTCGCAGGCGCGCACCTGACGGCAGGCGTCGCCGAACCCGGCGCGGCGGGCGATGTCCCAGGCGCGGCCGCTCGTGCGCGAGAGCGTGGTGACCACGCTGAAGCCCCGGCCGACGAGCGCGGCCATGTGCATGGCGGCCTCGGCGATCCCCACGACCGGGCCGCTCGCGATCTCGCGCGCGGCGTCGACGCCCGGGTCGCCGAAGCACGCGACGACCGCGCCGTCGCTGCCGGCCGCCTCCGCCCGGGCGATCTCGTGCAGGACGCCGGGCACGGCGAGCGCCTCGTCGTAGTGGCTCTCGATCGACGCCGGACCCATCGGCGGGGTGACGGCCGTGATCTCGGTGCCGAGCGAGGCGACGGAGCGGGCGGCCCGGCCGATCGCCGCGGTCATCGCGGTGCTGGTGTTCGGGTTGACGACGGTGATGCGCATGGTGGTTCCTCGGTTCGGGTGCCGGGAGGGGGAGGGACCCGCCCGACGGCCGGTCCGCGGGATCCGGAGCAGCCGGAGCGGATCCCTCCTCCGTGCCGGCCGGATCAGACGGTCGAGCCGTCGCTGACGTGCTCGAGGTCCTCGTCGAGGCGCCCGATCCGCGGCGCGCGCCGCTCGAGCACGGCCATCGCGACGAATCCGAGCCCGCAGCCGAGGAACCAGCTGTAGTCGCCGAGCCAGGTGAACTCCGCGCCTCCCGCCTCCGCGATCCAGCGCGGCACGAGCACCGAGGCGACGGAGGGGACTCCGCCGATCACGGTCGCCCAGACGGCGTTGGGGTTGAAGCCGCGCGAGAACCAGTAGCGGCCCTTCTCGCTCATCGTGTAGAGGTCGTCCACCCAGACGCGCTGGCGGCTGATCAGGTAGTAACCCGCGATGAGGACGCCGAACAGCGGTCCGATCAGCGCGCCGAGGATGCCGAGCGTGTAGTGGATGGCGGTGTCGTTCGAGTACCAGTTCCACGGGGTGAGCAGCACCGAGCCGACGGCGGCGATCATGCCGCCCATCCGCCAGCTGATCTTCTTCGGGTTGACGTTCGAGAAGTCGAACGCGGGGGAGATGAAGTTGGCGACGATGTTGATGCCGATCGTCGCGATGACGAAGGTGAGCCCGCCGAGGAGCACGGCGAACCAGGTGTCGATCCGCTCGACGGTCTCGATCGGGTCGGTGATCAGCTCGCCGAAGACCGGCACGGTCGCCGACGCGGTGATCACGGTGAGGAGGGAGAAGAAGAGGAAGTTGATCGGGAGGCCGAGCAGATTGCCGCGCTTCACGGCGCCGTAGCTGCGGGCGTACCGGGAGAAGTCGCCGAAGTTGAGCATCGGGCCCGAGAAGTAGGAGACGACCAGGGCGACGGCCGAGATCATCACCGGCACCGCGGCGGCGAGGTCGAGCGGCTCGCCGGAGCCGAGGGTGAGCGAGATGTTCTCCCAGCCCGCCTGCGACACCAGGTAGACGGCCAGCACGAGCATCACCACGTAGACCGCCGGTCCCGC
This sequence comes from Rathayibacter sp. RFBD1, assembly GCF_002932915.1. Classification (NCBI taxonomy): domain Bacteria; kingdom Bacillati; phylum Actinomycetota; class Actinomycetes; order Micrococcales; family Microbacteriaceae; genus Rathayibacter; species Rathayibacter sp. RFBD1. The sequence goes on along the minus strand of NZ_PSWQ01000002.1, from coordinate 36,461 downwards.
CCAGTCGATGAAGCGGCGGATCGACTCCATGCCCCGCCAGAACAGCGCGGCCTGCGCGACCCAGAGGATCGCGTAGGAGAGGTAGCCCAGGGCCGAGAGGCCGAGGAACGACGCCTCGGGCGTGTTCAGGGCGGCCATGCCCGGGAAGAACTTGAGGAAGACGATGTTCAGCGACTGCGCCGCCAGGTAGGTCTGCACGCCGTACCAGGCGATCGCGATCAGTCCGCGGATGATCGCCGGGATGTTCGCGCCGCGGATGCCGAAGATCGCGCGGTTGATGACGGGGTAGGGCACGCCGGTGACCTGGCTGGGCTTGGCGACGAGGTTGCAGAAGACCTGCACGATCACGATGCCCACCACGAGGGCGACGAGCACCTGCCAGCCGGCCAGGCCCAGCGCGAAGAGCGAGCCCGCGGTCACGTACCCGCCGACGCTGTGCACGTCCGACATCCAGAACGCGAAGATGTTGTAGCTCGACCAGCGCTGCTTCCGGAGCGGGGCGAGGTCCTCGTTGGAGAGGCGGTCGTCGTAGCCGGCGCTCGCCGCGGCGGCGGGATCCGGATCGACGGGGGGAGCGGTGACTCGGGGTGCGGTGACGCGGTCGGACATGGGTGGATCCACCTCTCGGGCGGTCGTGCGCAGAGCGGCACGGAGCGGATGTGTCAGGGTGGTCGGGACGTCCGGCCGAGGAGGCGGGGCGTCGCGGAGAGCGTTCCGAGTGAAGTGATCACTTCACGCGGGCCACGCTACGAGTCGGGAGGCCGCCGCTCGTTTCGGCTCCGTTACGGCTGTGTGACGATCCGCGAGAGGGGACGGGCCATGCCCTCCGACGACACCGCGCCCGACGAGGCGGCCGCCCGGGCGATCGCGGACGGGGCCGGACTCGGCGCCCGGCTGCGGGAGCTGCGGCTCTCGGCGGGCCTGTCGCTGAAGGCACTCGCCGGGCGACTCGGCATCTCCGTGAGCGCCGTCTCGCAGATCGAGCGCGGAGCCATGCAGCCCTCGGTCGGCCGGCTGATCGCCCTCGTGGACGCGCTGGGGGTCCCGCTGTCCGCCGTGTTCGACCAGGGCGCGTCGGCGCCGGTCGAGACCGCGGTCGTCCGGGCGCGCGAGTCGGCGCCCGTGGCGCTCGAGGGCGGAGTGCTGTTCCGCCGTCTGGCGCCGCGTCCGCTGGACGCCGTCGACTTCTTCGAGTCGACCTACCCGCCGGGCTCGACCTCGACGGCGCACCGGCAGCTGCTCCGCCACGACGGGTTCGAGATGGGGACGGTGACGCTCGGAGAGCTGACGGTCGAGTTCGAGGACGAGTCGGTCGTCCTCGGGCCGGGCGACGCCATCACGTTCCCGTGCGAGCGGCCGCACCGCATGGTCAACACGGGCTCGACCACGGCGATCGCGACCTGGCTGATCGTCCACCGCTGACACCGCGCCGGTGCTTCGTGCCGGACCCCTGGCGGCACCACCTGCGTATGGGACCCTGGTCCTCGCTCCTCCACAACGGGCGGACGACCGTCTCCTGTCCACACCCCGGTCGGGATCGGGGCGCGGCGGGCCCTCGGTGTCGGTACCGCCTGGTGGGCTGGTCTCCTCGACCGAGGGGTGCGGAACGTGGAGGAGCGGATGGACGGCAGGAACGACGAGGGGTGCCCGCGCTGGTGCGCGGGCGAGCACGACGAGCTGGTCGCGGCGGGGGAGCGGCTGCACCGCTCCGCGGCGAGCTCGCTCCCGGTGGTGCTCTGGGCGGGTGGAGACGGGGCCGCGGGCGCGACGGTGCACGTCTCCCTGTGCCGCCCGGGGGAGTCGGGGGAGGACAGGCTCCGCCTGGAGGCCGACGGGCTCGGCGAGGTCGACCTCGATCTCAGCTCGGGGTCGCGGCTGGCCGGCGCGGTGCTCCGGCTACTCGGCGCCGCGTGAGGTGCGCGGCGGGTCGGGCGGCAGGAGGTCCGTCAGCTCGATCTCGAGCGCCTCGCAGAGCGCGAGGAGGGTGTGCAGCGTGGGGTTCGCGGGCGAGCCGGGCTTCGACTCGCCCTTCTCGAACTTCTGGTAGGTGTAGCCCGCGAGCCCGGCCGCGTGGGCGATCCGCTCCTGGCTGGCGCCCTTGGCGATGCGGGCCCGGTGCATGTTGGTGCCGAGCTCGCGGGCGTAGGTCGCCCAGTCGCGCTCGGGAGTGGGTGTCGACATGCCCGCCAGCTTCGGAGAAGTTCGGCCGCGGGTCAGCCATACACGGATGGGAAATTCCCGGTGGTCATACCCGGGTGACCACAGGCGGCGCCTCCGGAGCCCCGAGGGCCCCGCGACGGCAGCGCCTAGTATGGCCGGGTGCCAGTGAACCCCGAACTCGTCGGGCGCGTCTTCGCGCCCACGGAGCCCTATCAGGTGGGGCGCGAGAAGGTGCGCGAGTTCGCCCGCGCCGTCTCCGCGACCTCCCCCCTGCACCACGACGTCGAGGCCGCCCGCGCCGCCGGGCACCCCGACCTCGTCGCTCCGCCCACCTTCGCCGTCGTCGTGCAGGAGTTCACGCTCCAGCAGCTGCTCGCCGAGCCCGACGGCGGGATCGACTTCAGCCGCGTCGTGCACGGAGACCAGCGCTTCGTGCTGTCCCGTCCGGTCGTGGCCGGCGACGAGCTGACCGCGACCCTCTCGGTCGCCGCCATCAAGAAGCTCGGCGCCCACTCGATGGTCACCACCGAGTCCCGCATGGTCGACGCGAGCGGCGAGCACGTCGTCACCGCGATCTCGACCCTCGTGGTCAGGGGAGACGAATGAGCACCGCACTGCCCGCTCTCGCCGAGCTGAGCGTCGGCCAGGTCGTCGCCGAGAGCCGCTTCCCGATCGACCGCGGCACCCTGGTGCGCTACGCGGGCGCCTCGGGCGACTTCAACCCCATCCACTACCGCGACGACGTCGCCGCCGAGGTCGGCCTGCCCGGCGTGCTCGCGCACGGCATGCTCACGATGGGCACCGCGGTGCAGGTCGTCGTCGACTGGGTCGGGGACCCCGGACGCGTGGTCGACTACCAGGTGCGCTTCACCCGCCCCGTCGTGGTGGACCCGCGCGACGGCGCCGCGATCGACGTGGTCGCCAGGATCGGTGCTGTGAGCGCCGAGGAGGGCTGGGTCCGCGTCGATCTCGCCGTCTCGGTCGAGGGCCAGTCCGTCCTCGGCAAGGCCCAGGCGCGGGTCCGACTCGCGTGAGCTCCGCGCCGCTGCTCTCCGCCCTGACCACCCTCCGCGTCGGCGGACCCGCCGAGCGCCTCGTCGAGCCCGCCACCGAGGCGGAGCTGGTCGAGACGCTCGTCGGCCTGTGGTCGGACGACGAGCCGTGGCTGCTGCTCGGCGGGGGCTCCAACCTCCTCGTGGGCGACGACGGGGTCGAGGGCACGGTCGTGCGCGTGTGCACCACCGGCGTCGAGCGGCTCCCCTCCGACGAGCCGGGGCGCGTGCTCCTGCGGGTGCAGGCGGGCGAGTCGTGGGACGGCCTCGTCGCGACGACGGTGGAGCGCGGCTGGGCGGGCCTCGAGGCCCTCAGCGGCATCCCCGGCACGGTCGGTGCGTCGCCCGTGCAGAACATCGGCGCCTACGGCCAGGAGCTCTCGGACACGCTGGTCGCGGTCGACTTCCTCGACGAGGGCGCCCGCGAGCCCGTCCGGCTGACGGCGGAGGAGCTGCAGTTCGCCTACCGCACCTCCGTGATCAAGCAGGGCCGCCGGGGCGCGGTGCTGGCCGTCGAGTTCGCGCTCGAGGAGGTCGGCGCCGAGGGCGACGGCACTCCCGTCGCCTACGGTCAGCTGGCGTCGGCGCTCGGAGTCGCGCTCGGCGACCGCGTGCCGCTCGCGCGGGTGCGCGAGACCGTGCTGGCGCTGCGTGCGGGCAAGGGCATGGTCCTCGATCCGGAGGACCCGGACACCGCGAGCGCCGGCTCCTTCTTCACCAACCCCCTCGTCACGAGCGCGTTCGCCGATTCCCTGCCGCCCGAGGCGCCGCGCTGGCCGGTCGAGCCGACGGCGGAGGCGCCCGTCATCACTCCGCTCGCCGCGGTCGAGGCAGGAGCGCCCGTCGGGCTGCCCGTGCCTCCCCGCGCCGACGGCCTGGTGAAGCTCAGCGCCGCGTGGCTGATCGAGCACGCCGGCGTCTCGCGCGGTTTCGCCCTGCCCGGCTCGCGGGCCGCTGTGTCGAGCAAGCACACCCTCGCCCTGACCAACCGCGGAGGAGCGACGGCCGAGCAGGTCGCCGAGCTCGCCCGGTACGTCCAGGGCCGCGTCCTGGCGGAGTTCGGCGTGCTGCTGCACCCCGAGCCCGTCGTGGTCGGCGCCGCGGTCTGAGTCCGCGCGGTCTGCGCCCGCAGGCGCCGCGCTCCCGGGGACGCGCGCCCTCCGGCCGCGGCCTCCTCCGGCTCAGCTGTCGCGGCGGATCCAGCGGAAGCCGAAGCGGCAGGCGACGAGCCCCACGACGAGCCAGATCCCGAGCACCAGCGCGACGCCGCCGAGGTCCCACGACCCGTTCACCTCCGCCTCCTCGAATCCGCTCGGCAGGAACACGGCGCGCATGCCCTGCGCGATCCACTTGAGCGGGAAGACGCTCGCCGTGTTCTGCAGCCAGTCCGGCAGCGTCGTGAACGACAGGTACGACCCCGAGATGAACTGCAGCACGAGCAGCGGCGGCACGATCACGGCGGTCGCGCTCTTGCCCGAGCGGGGCAGCGCGGAGACGGCGATGCCGAGGATGGCCGACGTCGCGACTCCTGCCAGGTAGACCCAGGCGAAGGTCGCCCAGCGCCCGCTGTCGGTGGGCAGCTCGACCGAGAACACCGTCGCCGCGACGAGGAGCAGCAGGGCCGTCTGCGCGAGGCTCGTCACGAGCACCTGGCCGAACTTGCCGATGAAGTAGCTGAAGACCGGGAGCGGTGCTCCCGCGAGGCGCTTGAGCGTGCCGTCGCCGCGCTCGACCGCGATGTCGACGCCCAGGTTCTGGACGCCCGAGAGCAGGATCCCGGCCGCGGCCAGGCCCGGCACGTAGTACTCCGCCATCGGGATGCCCGGGTCCTGCGGGTTCGCCTGCATCACCGCGGTGTCGCCGAACGCGACCGAGAAGATCGTCAGGAGCAGCACCGGGAAGAGGAAGGTGAAGAACACCTGGTCCGGAGCGCGGAAGTACGAGCGGATCTCGTAGCGGGCCCGGGCGAGTCCGAGGCGGACGGTGCGTCCCGGGCCGGTGGAGAGGGTGCGGGGGCGGGTGGCGACGGCGGTCACGCGGGCTCTCCGATCAGGTCGACCGCGTCGCGGTCCTCGCGGATGAGGTCGAGGTAGATGTCCTCGAGGCTGGGGCGGACGACCTCGAGGGCCGTCGGCTCACCGATCCGGGAGTGCAGCTCGGCGACGGTCCGGGCGGGCTCGGTGGTGCGCAGCCGGTGCAGCACGCCGTCCTCGCGCCACTGCACGATCGGGACGCGCGCCTCGTCCCCTCCGATCGCGCTCATCGGGCCGATGGCCAGGAGCCGCCCGCCGGAGATCACGGCGGCGCGGTCGCCGAGGCGGGCGGCCTCGTCGAGGTAGTGGGTGGTGAGCAGGATGGTCGTGCCCTCGCTCTTGAGCAGAGCGATCAGGTCCCAGAAGGAGTGGCGGGCCTCGGGGTCGAATCCCGTGGTGGGCTCGTCGAGGAACACCAGCTCGGGACGGCCGATGATGCCGAGGGCGACGTCGACACGGCGGCGCTGTCCGCCGGAGAGGCGCCCGATGCGCGAGCGGGCCTTGGACGTCAGCCCGACGGCCTCGATGGTCTCGTCGACGTCGCGCGGTCGCGGATAGAGGCTGGCGAAGTGCGCGATCTGCTCGCGCACCGTCGCGTTGCCGGACTCGCCGCTGGACTGCAGGACGATCCCCAGACGCGCCTTCCACGCCAGGTCGCCGTGGCGCGGGTCGACCCCGAGCACCGACACCTCGCCGCCGGAGCGGTCGCGGTAGCCCTCGAGGATCTCGATGGTCGTCGACTTCCCGGCGCCGTTCGGGCCGAGGAGCGCGAAGGTCTCGCCCCGGTGGATGTCGAAGGAGACTCCCGCGACCGCCGGAGCGCCCCCGTAGTCCTTCCGCAGGTCGCGGACTCGGACGGCGTGGTCTTCGCTCATCGTCACAGCGTGCCCTGTCGCACCCCTCCGGCGACAGTGATCCCCGATTTCCGCCTCCCTCTTGCCCTCCCCGCCCCGAGATGCCAGGCAGCCCTCACCTGTCGGACAGGCCCGTCGCAGTACCCGCCGGTCACCGTGAGGCACGGTCGAGCGGCGACCGGCGATCCGCGTGTCGGCGGATCGTCGTCCGCGCTGCGCATCCCGCTCTCTGCGACGCACCTCGTCGTCGAGCCGGCCGCGGCCGATCGACGACGCAGGAGGAGAGGGGCTAGACGGTGCCGAAGAGCTGCTGCAAGCGGCGCACGCCCTCGAGGAGCGCGTCGTCGCCGAGGGCGTAGGACAGGCGGAGGTAGCCGCTCGGTCCGAAGGCCTCGCCGGGGACGGTGGCGACCTCGGCCTGCTCGAGGATGAGGTCGGCGAGCTCGAGGGAGGTCGTCGGGGTGGTGCCGTTCCACTCGCGGTTCAGGAGCCCGTTCACGTCGGGGTAGACGTAGAACGCGCCGCCGGGGGTGGGGCACTCGATCCCGTCGATCGCGTTCAGCTCGGCGACGATGGTGCGGCGGCGGCGGTCGAAGGCCAGGCGCATCTCCTCGGCCGGCTCCTGCGGGCCGGTGAGGGCGGCGATCGCGGCGCGCTGCGAGATGTTCGAGACGTTGCTCGAGAGGTGCGACTGCAGGTTCGAGGCGCCCTTGATCGCGTCGGCCGGGCCGACCATCCATCCGACGCGCCAGCCGGTCATCGCGTAGGTCTTCGCGACGCCGTTGACGAGGATCGTCCGGTCGCGCAGGGCCGGCACCGCCTCGACGATCGAGGTCGCGTGCTCGAGCGGGCTCGCGTCGTCCTGGTCGCCGGTGGAGTAGACGAGGTTCTGGTAGATCTCATCGGCGATGATCCAGAGGCCGTGCTCCTCGGCCCACTCGCCGATCTCGCGGGTCTGCTCGGCCGAGTAGACGGCGCCGGTGGGGTTGGAGGGGGAGACGAACAGGAGCACCTTGGTGCGCTCGGTGCGCGCGGCCTCCAGCTGCTCGACCGTGACCAGGTAGCCCTGGTCGGCGCCCGCGAACACGTCCACCTGCACGCCGCCGGCGAGCTTGATCGCCTCGGGGTAGGTGGTCCAGTACGGGGTCGGCACCAGCACCTCGTCGCCGTCGTCGAGGAGGGTCTGGAAGGCCTGGTAGACGGCCTGCTTGCCGCCGTTGGTGACCACGACCTGCGAGGGGTCGACGGCCCATCCGGAGTCGCGCGCCGTCTTCTCCGCGATGGCCGCGCGGAGGTCGGGGAGGCCCGCCGCGGGGGTGTAGCGGTAGTTCCTCGGGTCGAGCACGGCGGCCGAGGCGGCCTCGACGATGTGCTCGGGAGTGAGGAAGTCGGGCTCGCCGGCGGCGTAGGACACGACCGGTCGGCCCTGGGCCTGGAGGGCCTTCGCCTTGGCGTCGACCTTCAGAGTGGCGGACTCGGCGATGGCGGCGATGCGGGCGGAGATGCGCGTGGTGGAGGACACGACGGCCAGCGTATCCTGCGCGCGCACGGGGCTCCGAGGCCCCCCGCCGCTCGGCTGGACACGCCCTGCGGGTCCACGTACACTCGTCCGAGGTAGTCGATCTCTGCCCTCATCCACAGCGCCCGCGAGGGTCGCGGCGGTGGGGCGGCGGGTCGGTCTCCTCCTCGGATGCTCGCAACGGCATCCATAGGGCGGTGGCTCAATTGGTAGAGCAGCGGTCTCCAAAACCGCAGGTTGCAGGTTCGAGCCCTGTCCGCCCTGCACATCGATGCCCGTCGCACGCGGTCCCCGCGACGCTGCGGTCATCGGTCCAGGGCCGCCCATGACGGGCGGTCGGCCACACCGGAGGTTCCGGTGCGGGAAAGGTGCGTGCAGGTGGCCGGGAAAGCAGTCGACGAGCCGAGCGAGGACGTCGTCGCGATCGCCAATCAGCAGCGAGCCGCGCGGCGCAACCCGTTCGCGCGCATCGCCCTCTTCATCCGGCAGGTCATCGCCGAGCTGAAGAAGGTCGTGACGCCCACCCGCAAGGAGCTGGGCAACTACGTCGTGGTCGTGCTGATCTTCGTCGTCATCATGATGGCGCTGGTGTCCTTCCTCGACTGGGTGTTCGCCCTGGCCGTGACGTACGTGTTCGGCACACCCGCCGCCTGACCCGAGAGCATCCGGGCCGCGCGAGCGGAGGGTGCCGGCGACAGCGGGACGCGCCCCGAGGGGCGCGACCGATCGATCGAGAGAGAGTTGTGACGAGTGTCTGACAGAAACCGCGACGACGTCGACTGGGCGACGGCTGCCGAGCAGTCGTCGGAGGTCGAGGAGGAGCAGGAGGGCGACGTCCAGTCGCAGGCTGAGGACGCCGTCGAGCCCGCCGAGCAGGGTGCGCTGAGCATCATCGACGAGAACGAGTCCGAGGACGACCTCGCCTCCGACCTCGAGGCAGCGCTGGACGCCATCGGCTCCGTCGACGACCCCGAGGCCGACTCCGCCGTCGACGAGGCCGCGCACATCGACACCGTCGAGGAGGCCGAAGCGGCCCTCGAGGCCGTCGAGGACGAGGCCGAGGTCGCCGCCGAGGACGCCGAGTCCGCCGGTGAGGACCTCGCCGACATCGACCCGTACGAGGCCTTCCGCACCGAGCTGCGCGGCAAGCCGGGCAAGTGGTACGTCATCCACTCCTACGCCGGCTTCGAGAAGCGCGTGAAGTCGAACATCGAGAACCGCAAGGTCTCGCTCGAGGCCGAGGACTACATCTTCGAGGTCCAGGTCCCGATGGAGGACGTGGTCGAGATCAAGAACGGCCAGCGCAAGATGGTCACCCGCGTGCGCATCCCCGGCTACGTGCTGGTGCGCATGGACCTCAACGAGGACTCGTGGTCGGTCGTCCGCCACACCCCGGGCGTCACCGGCTTCGTGGGCAACGCCCACAACCCGACCCCGCTGCGCTTCGAGGAGGCCTTCACGATGCTGAAGAGCCTCGTCGAGATCAAGGACGTCGCCCCCTCGAAGACCTCCGGTGCCAAGGGCCAGAAGCAGGCCCAGCGCGTGCTGCCCGCCGAGGTCGACTTCGAGATCGGCGAGACCATCACCATCAAGGAGGGCTCGTTCGCGGGTCTTCCCGGCTCGATCAGCGAGATCAAGCCCGAGAGCGGCAAGCTCACCGTGCTCGTCTCGCTCTTCGAGCGCGAGACCCCGGTCGAGCTGTCGTTCGACCAGGTCACCAAGCTCTGACGCGTCGCCTCCGCGGCGCATGAACGCCCCCTCCGCAGGTCGGAGGGGGCGTTCGCCGTTCCGGGCGGCGCTCCCTCCGGCACCGCCCCACGCGCACCCGGGCGTCGGCCCCTCCTCCGCCCTGTCGGGGGTGGCCCCGCTCGTGTAAGCTCGTACGGGTTTTCGTGTCGGCGCCCGCCTCTGTGCGCGCCGGACGACCCTCCTCCACCGCGATCCGGCACCGTCGGATGCGCGGGAGAGCGGCCGGGAGCCCCCGACCGCTCGAACCCTGAGAAAAGGAATCAGAATGGCCCCCAAGAAGAAGGTCACCGGCCTGATCAAGCTCCAGATCAAGGCCGGCGCGGCCAACCCCGCGCCCCCGATCGGTCCGGCGCTCGGTCAGCACGGCGTCAACATCATGGAGTTCTGCAAGGCGTACAACGCGCAGACCGAGTCGCAGCGCGGCAACGTCATCCCCGTCGAGATCACCGTCTACGAGGACCGCTCGTTCACCTTCGTGCTGAAGACCCCGCCCGCGGCGGAGCTCATCAAGAAGGCCGCCGGCGTCGCCAAGGGCTCCTCGACCCCGCACACCGTGAAGGTCGCGAAGCTCACCCAGGCGCAGGTCCGCGAGATCGCCGAGGCGAAGCAGGTCGACCTGAACGCCAACGACATCGACGCCGCCGCGAAGATCATCGCCGGCACCGCCCGCTCGATGGGCATCACGGTCGAGTAGCGCGACGGCTGCTCGACGGCGGGAGCGACGCGCCCACCGGCGCGGACCCACCGCGGAAGCCTCGAGAACCCGACGGCGGCCCCTCAGCGGGGTCGCGCGCCCGGTCCGGAAACGCCTCCGCAGGACCTCTCCGCCTCCCGTGAGCAGCAGTCACGGCCGCGATCGCGGCACCACCAGAACTCCATCACCCCCGTGGGAGAGCCCGCCAGGCTCTAGAACCACATTCTCGTTTCAAGGAGAAACAACATGGCACAGAAGTCGAAGGCCTACCGGGCCGCCGCGGCCAAGCTCGAAGAGGGCAAGTTCTACACGGCCGACGAGGCCGTCGCGCTCGCCCGCGAGACCGGTTCCGCCAAGTTCAACAGCACCGTCGAGGTCGCCCTCAAGCTCGGTGTCGACCCCCGCAAGGCCGACCAGATGGTCCGCGGCACGGTCATCCTGCCCCACGGCACGGGCAAGACCGCCCGCGTCATCGTGTTCGCGACCGGTCCGGCCGCCGAGGCCGCGCTGGCCGCCGGTGCCGACGAGGTCGGCGGCGCCGAGCTCATCGAGAAGGTCGCGGGCGGGTACACCTCGTTCGACTCCGCCGTCTCGACCCCGGAGCTCATGGGCCAGGTCGGCCGTCTCGGAAAGGTGCTCGGCCCCCGCGGCCTCATGCCCAACCCGAAGACCGGCACCGTGACCCCGGACGTGGCGAAGGCCGTGACCGAGATCAAGGGCGGAAAGATCGAGTTCCGCGTCGACAAGCACGCCAACGTGCACCTCGTCGTGGGCAAGGCCGCGTTCACCGAGGAGCAGCTCCAGGAGAACTTCAAGACCGCGCTCGACGAGATCCTCCGCCTCAAGCCGTCCTCCTCGAAGGGCCGCTACATCCAGAAGGCCGCCGTCTCGACGACCTTCGGCCCCGGCATCCCGCTGGACGTCAACGTCCTGGCCTGAGCCGGGCACGCACTGACGTGAGGAGGGGGTCCGCTTCGGCGGGCCCCCTCCTTCGTCGTCCCGGCATACTGGACCGGTGATCCGCCGCTCCGCTCCGCCGCGCGTCCCGTGACCGTCCGCCGCGCGTCGGCCGCCGATGCCGAGGCCCTGGCCGAGCTGGCCGCCGCGACCTTCCCGCTGGCCTGCCCGCCGCACACCACCGCGGAGGCGAAGGCCGAGTTCGTGCGCACCGTGCTCTCGGTCGAGCGCTTCCGCGACCACCTCGCCGATCCGCTCCGCTCGCTCCTGGTCGACGACGACTCCGGCGCGCTGACCGGCTACGCGATGCTCGTGCGCGGGGAGCCCGCCGACGCCGACGTCGTCGCGGCGATCCGGCTGCGTCCGACCGTCGAGCTCAGCAAGTTCTACCTCCTGCCCGGCCGGCACGGCTCCGGTGCGGCGGCCGCGCTGATGGCCGCGACCCTCGAGGAGGCGCTGGATCACGGTGCCGCGGGCGTCTGGCTCGGCGTCAACGAGGAGAATGCGCGTGCTCAGCGGTTCTACTCCAAGCACGGCTTCGCGGTCGTCGGCCGCAAGCGCTTCCTCGTCGGCGACCGCTGGGAGGACGACTTCGTCCTCGAGCGCTCTCTCGCCTGACCCTCCCCGCGAGACGCCACCCGGGTACGCGACGCGCACCGCGTGGCGTATCCGAGTGGCCTCTCGCCGAGGTCAGCCCTCGGAGACGGTGAGGACGATCTTGCCGCGGGTGTGGCCCGTCTCGAGCTGCTCGTGCGCCTCGCAGGCGCGGGCGAGGGGAAAGATGCCGTCGATGAAGACGCGGACGTCGCCCGACTCGAGAAGGCGCGAGACCACGCCGAGGGTCGCCCCGTCGGGAGCGACGCGGTAGGTGGAGGCGCGCACGCCCGCAGCGGCCGCCTCCTCGAAGAACCCGGGCCAGCTCCCGGTGGGCGCGTTCACGATCAGGCCCCCGGGGCGGAGGACCCTCAGCGAGCGCGAGCCCGTGTCGTCGTGGACGTTGCCGACCAGATCGATGACCACGTCGACGCCGGACAGCAGCTCGTCGAAGCGCTCGGCCGTGTGGTCGATCACCTGCGCGGCGCCGAGCTCGTGCAGCCACTGCAGGTTGCGGGTCGAGCCGGTCGCGATCACCGAGGCGCCGAAGTAGGCGGCGAACTGCACCGCGAAGTGGCCGACTCCGCCCGACCCGGCGTGGATGAGGATCCGCTGGCCCTCGTGCGCCTTGGCGAGCTCGACGACCATGCCCCAGGCGGTGAGCGCCGCGAGCGGGACGCCGGCCGCCTCCACGTGCGAGAGCGTTGACGGCTTCCGCGCGATGGAGACGCTCGGCACGCTGACGTACTCCGCGTAGGAGCCCGAGTAGCGCGGCACCATGACGAAGCCGTAGACCTCGTCGCCCGGCCGCAGCGGATGCGCCGGGTAGGGGCTCGAGACGACGACGCCCGAGAAGTCGTGGCCGAGGACCGCCGGGTAGGAGGCGATCTGCGAGGCGACCCCCTGCCCCGCGCGCGTCTTCGCGTCGAGCGGGTTCACGCCGGCCGCGACCACCTTCACGGTGAACTCGGCGTTGATGGCGGAGGGGGTCGGCACGGTCGCCAGGTGCAGGGCGGAGGCGTCGCCCGGCGCGTCGATCACCGCCGCCGTCATCGTGTCGGGGAGGACGACCTCCTCCGGGATCTCGCCGATCGCGAGGCCGTGCCCGAGCGCGCTGGTGTGCATCGTCGCCTTTCCTGTCGCTGAGGCGTGCGGGTGGAGCGTGCCGAGGACGTCGCCCCCGATCCCCGCATCCGACGCCGCGACCAGTCAATCGAGGCAATGAGTCGGCGCTGTTACGGGGGTGTCACCCTCGGGAGAAGATTGGCGCGCGGAGCCGCGGGCGCCCGGTCTGGCACGATGAGGGGATGCGACGCCGACGTACCCTGCTGGTCGGCGGTGCCCTCCTTGTCCTGGCCGGGCTCGTGGTCCTCCTGGCCGCCCGGATCAGCATCGGCACCAGCCGCTGGGTCTACGTCAGCGAGATGGGCGCGCCGGACCTGCCGACGGCGGGCGCCTTCGAGGCCGCTCTTCTGCTCGTGGCGGCCGGCGGCGCGCTGATCGCCGCGGGCGCCTGGCCGGTGCGCGCCCGCCTGCTCCCCGCCCTCCGCCCGGCGGGCGCGATCCTCCTGGCGGCCGCCTGCTTCGCGCTCGCCTCGCAGGTGACCTGCACGGCGGGCTGCCCGCTGCCGGTCGGGCCGGCCTTCCGCTGGCAGGACCTCATCCACACCTCGGCCGCCGTGCTCGGCTTCGGGGCCGCCTGCGCCGCGATGCTCCAGCTGGCGACCGTGCGGGGGCGCCCTGCGGTCGCGCGGCTCTCGCTCGCCGCCGGGATCTCGGTGGCGGTCGTCGCCGGGACGGGCGGGATCCTGTCCCTCCTGCGCGTGTGGCTGCGGCTCGGCGGGACGCTCGAGTTCGTGGCGACGGCGATCGCAGTGCTCTGGCTCGCGTTCGTCGGCCTGGTGCTCGCGCTCGAGGACCTCAGCGCTGAGCGAGCCAGCCGCGGACGTGCCCGCGGATCCGGTCCTGCTGAGCGGCGAAGCCCTCGTCCCGCGCCGGCACCCGCTCGCAGTCCGCATCCGGAAGAGCCCTAGCCCACGCCTCCGCGACCTCGACCGGATGCACGGGGTCGCGCTCGGCCGCGATCACCAGGGTGCGCGCGATGACCTCGCCCAGCTCTCCGGAGTCGCGGTAGGCGGCGTTCCGCGGGATCTGGGCGAGACGGACGGCGCGCTCGGCCGCGCGCGGGGAGCGGAACTGCAGCGTCAGCGCCTCCGCCGACGCGGGGGACACCTCGGCGGCGCGCGCGAACAGGCCCGAGGCGCGGAACATCCGCTCGCCGCGCTTCGCTCCGTGGTTGTGCAGCAGCTGCGCGATGACGGGGAACACGGTGAGGTTCTCGGGCAGCGGCTCGGCGGTGAAGGCGGGACGCACGAAGACGGCGCGGTCGATCGGCAGCACGCGTCGGACGGCGAGGCGCAGGGCGATCGCCGCGCCCATCGAGATGCCGAGCACCGTGAGCGGCTTGTGCGCGGCTCCGGCGCGCACGACCTCCTCCGTCACCTCGTCGGCGAGCGCCTCGAGGGCGAAGTCGCCGGGCGCGCCGAGCAGCTCGGAGGCGCCGTGGGCGCGGACGTCCGGAGCGATGACCTCGCTGCCGGCGGGGAGGGCGGAGCGCAGCAGCCCCAGCGGCTGGGAGCGGTCGCCGCCCAGGCCGTGCAGGAGGAGGACCGTCACCGGGCGCGCGTCCGCTCGTGCAGCTCGGCCATCAGCATCCCCGCCAGGCGGACGAGGATGTGGATCTCGTCCTCGTCGCGGTCGACCCAGCGGGAGTTCGGCTCGCCCTCGATCGGCACGAAGTCGCGGTGCTGCTCCCAGACGACGAGCGTGCGCTCGGCGCCGAGGACGTACTGCTGCCAGAAGACCTGCCGCAGGTAGTGGCGCGGGATGCTCCGCCACGGCTTCGTCGTGGTCTTGATCTCGCAGAGCTCGAGCCGGCCGTCCTCGCGGAGGCCGATGCCGTCGGGCGTGGCGAGGTGGCGCCGCTCCTGGCTTGCGTGGAAGAGGGTGCTGCTGGGCTCGATCGCGTGCTCGCTCCGCACCCAGGCGGCGATCTCGGGCTCGCGGGCGCGGCCGTGGTCGGTGAAGGCGTTGCCGCCGAAGCCGGTGCCGTAGAGCTTGTCGAGCGCGGCCCTGCCGATCGCGGCGGGGGAGGAGAGGCGGGCGACGTCGGTCGCCGTGATGCCGCGCGAGCGGGCGCGGAGCCAGGCGACGCGGTCCGAGGAGTCGGCGACGACCCTCCGGAGGTGCGGGGGCTCGGCGTCCGTGAAGACGGGCTGCGTCTCCCAGGGGAAGGAGAGCTGCAGGTCGGGCACCGATTCATTCTCTGCCCCCTGCGGCGCTCGGTCGAATCGGCACGCCGACCCGCGGCGTCTCACCGGGGCGCGACGGCTCGCGCCGGCGGCTCAGGCGTCGAGGAAGGCGTCGACGTGCGCGGGGGAGAGGAGGTGGCGCCGGACCATCAGGGCGGCGCCGCGGACGCCTCCGCCCTGGGCCGCGGCCTGCACGATGTCGAGCGCGCGGGTCGCCAGGGGGAGGGAGCGGCGGTAGACGACCTCGCGGACCCCGGCGAGGACCTCGTGGCTGGCCTGGGCGATGCTGCCGCCGACGACGATGACGGACGGGTTCAGGAGGTTCACGCAGGTGGCGAGCACCTCGCCGATGTCGCGGCCGGCGGCGCGCGTGAGCTCGACGGTGGTGGGGTCCCCGCCGGTCAGCAGGGTGACGACGTCGGAGGTGCTGGCGGCGTCGATCCCGGACTCGGTCAGGCGGCGGGCGATCGCCGAGCCGCTCGCGATCGCCTCGAGGTCGGCCTCGCCGCGGTCGCCGGGGACCTGCACGTGGCCCAGGTCGCCCGCCGCTCCGAGGGCTCCGCGCTGCAGGGCGCCGCCGCTGACGATCCCGGCTCCGATGCCGGTGGAGACCTTCACGTAGAGGAGGTCGTCGACGTCGGCGTAGTGGTCGGCGTGCTCGCCGAGCGCCAGCAGGTTCACGTCGTTGTCGACGAGGACGGGCACGGGGAGGCGGCGGCCGACGAACTCCGGGATGTCGAAGCGGTCCCAGCCGGGCATGATCGGCGGCTTCACCGGGCGGCCCGTCGCGTGCTCGACGGGTCCGGGGACGCCGACGCCGACTCCCGCGAGCGGGCCGGCCGCCGGAGTCCGGCCGAGCAGGGCCGCGGCGACGTCGAGGGCGTGGCCGAGGACGGCGAGGGGGCCGTCGGCAATGGCGATGCTCTCGCGGCGGCGGGCGAGGACCGTGCCGTCGAGGTCGGTCAGGGCGACGACGGCGTGCGCGGCGCCCAGGTCGACGGCGAGGAGGCTGCGCGCCCGGGGGTCGAAGGCCACGCGGGCGGCGGGACGGCCGCCGGAGGAGGGGGCGTCGTCCTGCCGGGCGACCAGGCCGGAGGCGGTGAGGACGTCGAGCTGGGCGGAGACGGCCGCACGCGGCAGGCCCGTCTCGGCGACCACGTCGGCCCGCGTCCGGGGCGCCCCGTCGGCCAGCAGGAGCAGCAGCTCGCCGACCGCGCTGACGGTGATGCGGCGGCGCGGGGACATGGCCAGAGTCAACCACAGCGCCCGTGCTTCTGTGCGGCGGGTGCCCGACTTGGCGGGCGCGCAGGGCTAGTTTTGCTTGTCCGTGAGCAAAAGTCCGCGTAGGGTTCGAGGCACACCTTCCGATGCGATCAGGAGCCCCACCGGTGGCCACACCCCCAGACCTCTCTGTCCAGCTGTACTCGGTGCGCGAGCCGCTCGCGGCCGATCTGCCCGCCACCCTCGACCGCCTCGCGGCGATCGGCTTCACCACGGTCGAGCTCTTCGGGTTCGTCGACCTGGCCGACGCCTACCGCGCGGCGCTCCCGGCCAGCGGACTGCGCGCTCCCAGCGCCCACGCGCGCCTCCTCGGCCCGCAGGGCGACGCCACCGTCGACGAGATCCTCGACACGGCCGCCTCGCTCGGCGTCGAGACCGTGATCGACCCCTTCGTCGACCCGACCCGCTGGACCACCGCGGACGACGTCGCCCGCATCGCCGACGAGCTGAACGCGCTGGTCGACTCCGCCGCCGCCCGCGGCCTGGTGCTCGGCTACCACAACCACGCCTTCGAGTTCGAGAACCGCGTCGACGGCCGCAGCGCCTTCGAGCACCTCGCGAGCCTGCTCGACCCGCGCATGGTCCTCGAGCTCGACACCTACTGGGCGGCCGTCGGCGGCGACGACCCGGTCGAGGTGCTCGGACGCCTCGGCGACCAGGTGCGATTCCTGCACGTGAAGGACGGCCCGATCTCGGCCGACACCCAGGAGCAGCTGCCCGCGGGCGAGGGCGCGATGGACGTCCCGGCGATCCTCGCCGCCGCTCCGCAGGCCCTGCCCGTGCTGGAGTTCGACGCCTACGCCGGCGACATCTTCGAGGGCCTGGAG
The DNA here is from genome assembly GCF_002932915.1 of Rathayibacter sp. RFBD1. Classification (NCBI taxonomy): domain Bacteria; kingdom Bacillati; phylum Actinomycetota; class Actinomycetes; order Micrococcales; family Microbacteriaceae; genus Rathayibacter; species Rathayibacter sp. RFBD1. The sequence continues at coordinate 19,430 of NZ_PSWQ01000002.1, read as the reverse complement.
TCGGCCCACCGCTACGTCTCGGGGCTCGGCGCATGAGCGGCACCGGCCGCGTGGGCGTCGGCGTCATCGGCGCCGGCAACATCAGCACCCAGTACCTGACCAACCTCACCGTCTTCCCCGACCTCGAGGTGCTCTTCGTCGCCGACATCGACCTCGAGCGGGCGAGGACCCAGGCCGAGGCCTTCGGCGTCCCCGCCTCCGGCACCGTCGAGGAGCTCCTCGCGCACGAGGGCGTCGAGATCGTCGTCAACCTCACGATCCCGGCCGCGCACGTCGAGGTCGCGCGCCGCGCGGTCGAGGCGGGCAAGCACGTGTGGACCGAGAAGCCCTTCTCGCTCGACCGCGACAGCGGGATCGAGCTGCTCGCGCTGGCCAAGGAGAAGGGGCTGCGCGTCGCGACCGCTCCCGACACCTTCCTGGGCGCGGGCCTCCAGACGGCGCAGCGCGTGATCGAGAGCGGAGCCATCGGCACGCCGCTCTCGGCCCTCACCCTCTTCCAGGGCCCCGGCCCCGAGTCGTGGCACCCGAACCCGGAGTTCTTCTTCGCCGAGGGCGGTGGACCGCTGCTGGACATGGGCCCGTACTACATCACCACGCTCGTGCAGAACCTCGGCCCCGTCGAGAGCGTCACCGCCGTCTCGTCCCAGGCCCGCGCCACCCGCGTGGTGGGCTCCGGCCCGAAGGAGGGCACCGAGTTCCCGGTGACCATCCCGACGCACATCGGCGGGCTGCTCCGCTTCGAGTCCGGGGCCTCGGCCCAGGGCGTGTGGAGCTTCGAGTCGAGCCTGCCGCGCACCGGCTTCGTCGAGATCAACGGCTCCGAGGGCACCCTCGTCCTCCCCGACCCGAACCAGCACGACGGAGAGATCACCCTGCACCGCCGCGGGTCCGCCGAGCCGGAGGTCATCGCGGCGACCGGCTCGACCGCCTCCCGCGGCACCGGCGTGCTCGAGCTCGCCCGTGCGATCCGGGCCGACCGCCCCGAGGCCGCCTCCGGAGACCTCGCGTACCACGTCACCGACGTGATGCTCTCGCTCCTCGAGGCCGCCGAGACCGGCGAGAAGGTCCTCGTCACGAGCTCCGCGACGCCCCGCCCCGCACTGCCCGAGAGCTGGGACCCGACCGAAGCGACCCTTTCCTGATGCCCGCGCCCCTGCGCGTCGGCGTGCTCGGCGGCGGCTTCATGGCGGCCGTGCACAGCCGCGCGGCCCGCAGCGCCGGAGCGGTGCTCGCCGGAGTCGCCTCCTCCACCCCGGAGAAGGGCGAGCGGGCGGCGGCGGAGCTCGGCGTCGAGCGCGCCTACCCGGACGCCCGGGCCCTGATCGAGGACGAGAGCATCGACCTCGTGCACGTCTGCACCCCGAACGCCACGCACGCCGCACTCGCGCTCGCGGCGATCGAGGCGGGCAAGCACGTGGTGTGCGAGAAGCCGCTCGCCGCGACGCTGCGGGAGGCGGAGTCGCTCGCTGCGGCCGCGTCCTCCGCCGGCGTGGTGGCGACCGTCCCGTTCGCCTACCGCTTCCACCCGATGGTGCGCGAGGCCCGTGCCCGCGTCGCCTCCGGCGAGACCGGCCGCCTGGTCACGGTCCGCGGGAGCTACCTCCAGGACTGGCTGCTGGGCGCCTCCGACGACAACTGGCGCGTCGACCCGGCCGCCGGCGGCCGCTCGCGCGCCTTCGGCGACATCGGCTCGCACCTGGTCGACCTGCTGGAGTTCGTCACCGGCGACCGGATCGACTCGCTCGCCGCGATCACGAGCACCGTCCACGCCGAGCGCGGCGGCCGCCCGGTGACCACCGAGGACGTGGCCGGCCTGATCGTCCGGCTCGAGGGCGGCGCCGTCGGAACGCTCCTCGTCTCGCAGGTCACCGCGGGCCACCGCAACGAGCTGGTGCTCGAGGTGTCCGGGCTGGAGGAGTCGCTGCGCTTCGAGCAGGAGCTCCCCGAGACGCTGTGGGTCGGCCGGCGCGACAGCGCCCTGCTGGTGCCGCGCGACGCCTCGATCCTCGCGCCCGATGCGGCCCGGCTCTCGATCGTGCCGAGCGGTCATCCGATGGGCTATCAGGACGCCTTCACGGCGTTCGCCCGCGACACCTACGCCGCCGTGGCGGGCGCCGACGTGGAGGGTCTGCCGACCTTCGCCGACGGCCTCCGCGCGGCGCGCATCACCGAGGCCGTGCTCGACGCGGCCGAGACAGGCGCCTGGGTGACCGTGCCCGCCGCCGACGACCGGACGGAGATCGCCGCATGAGCGACGAGAAGACCTACCCCGCCACCCACCCCGTGACGCTGTTCACCGGGCAGTGGGCCGATCTGCCCTTCGAGGAGGTCGCCCGACTCGCCGCCGAGTGGGGCTACGACGGACTCGAGATCGCGGCCTCGGGCGACCACCTCGACCTCAAGCGCGCGGACGAGGACGACGCCTACGCCGCCTCGCGCCTGGAGATCCTCGACCGCTACGGCCTCGAGGTCTTCGCCATCTCGAACCACCTCACCGGCCAGGCCGTCTGCGACGACCCGATCGACTTCCGCCACAAGGCACTCGTGCGCGACTACACCTGGGGCGACGGCGACGCGGAGGGGGTGCGGCAGCGCGCCGCCGAGGACATGAAGCGCTCGGCGCGGGTCGCCCGCAAGCTCGGCGTGGACGTGGTCGTCGGCTTCACCGGCTCGAAGATCTGGCCCTACGTGGCGCAGTTCCCGCCGGTGCCGGCCTCCGTGATCGACGAAGGGTACGAGGACTTCGCGACGCGCTGGAACCCGATCCTCGACGAGTTCGACGCGAACGGCGTGGTCTACGCGCACGAGGTGCACCCGTCCGAGATCGCCTACGACTACTGGTCGAGCGTGCGCACCCTCGAGGCGATCGGGCACCGCCCGGCCTTCGGCTTCAACTGGGATCCGTCGCACATGATGTGGCAGGACATCGACCCGATCGGCTTCATCGTCGACTTCAAGGACCGGATCTACCACGTCGACTGCAAGGACACCCGCCTGCGCCCGAAGAACGGCCGCGCCGGCGTGCTCGGCTCACACCTGCCCTGGGGCGACCCGCGCCGCGGCTGGGACTTCGTCTCGACGGGGCACGGCGACGTCCCGTGGGAGGACGCGTTCCGGGCGCTGGAGTCGATCGGCTACTCCGGCCCGATCTCCATCGAGTGGGAGGACGCCGGGATGGACCGCCTCCACGGCGCGAAGGAGGCCGTCGGCTTCATCCGCTCGCTGCTCTGGAGGACCCCGACCGCGTCGTTCGACGCCGCGTTCTCGAACCAGTAGCCGCGCGGCTCCCCTCGCCGGGATCCCGCTCCGGTCCGCAGGCCACGTCGCCCGCGCCGGATCGGGGTCCTGCAGGCGGGGGTGGGGTCAGTCGGCGGCCTTGGCGGCGCGCTCGGACTTGATGCGGGCCTGCTCGCGGCGGACCTCCGCGTAGCGGTTCTGCTCGACGCGCAGCCACTCGGGGACCTCGTCGAGCAGGGCCTGGATCTCGGGAGTGGTCAGCGCCTCGGTGACCCCGCCGCGGGCGAGCCCCGAGATGGAGACGTTCAGCCGGGAGGCGATGACGGAGCGGGGGTGCGGCCCCTCCTCGCGCAGCTGCACGAGCCAGGCGGGCGGGTTCGCGGCGAGCTCGTCGTACTGCTCACGCGTGATCGCCGACTCCTGGAACTCCTCCGGGGTCGCGGGCAGGTAGACCTGCAGCTTCTTCGCCGCGGTCGCAGCCTTCATCGTCTGTGTCGCCTTGGCCATGCGGCAACCCTACCGGCGCGGCGCGGACCACCTACCCTGAGGGGATGAGCGAGCAGCCCGAGACCGTCGACCCGCAGGCCGCTCCCGAGGCGGAGGAGCGTCCGGAGGGCGGGGCGGACGCGGCGGCGGACGACGCGTCGGCCGGATCGGGCGCGGTCGGCGCCGGAGCCGGAACCGAGTCGGACGACACGGACGGCGCCTCCGAGGACGGCGACTCCGACGACCTCGACTCCGAGGACAGCGACGCCGGGGACAGCGATGTCGACGCCGCCGACTCCGACGCCGAGGACGCCGTCCCCGCCGGCCCCGTGCTCGCCGTCGCCCTCGTGCCCGGCGTCACCCCCACCAAGTGGACCCGCGTCTGGGGCCAGCGCCGCTCCGATCTCCCGCTGCGCATCACCGTCGTCGCCGAGCGCGATCAGGAGCAGGCGCTGCTCGACGGCCGCGCGCAGCTGTCGTTCGTCCGCGGCGACGTCTCCTCCTCCGCCCTCAGCTCCATCCACCTCTACGACGAGCTGCCCGTCGCCGTCGTCGGCCGCGAGCACGTCCTGGCCGCCGCGGAGGAGCTCGACGTCGCCGAGCTGGCCGGCGAGCACCTCCTCCAGGACCCGGAGGACGTGCCGGAGTGGGCCGCGGTCGCCGAGGAGCTCGCGGACGGCTCGCGGCGCCCGCTGCCGCGCATGGCCGGCCTCGACGACGCGGTCGAGCAGGTCGCGGCCGGAGTGGGCGTGCTGATCGTGCCGCAGTCGGTGGCGCGCGTGCACAGCCGCAAGGACGTCACCGCGGTGCCGGTGACCGGCGTCGCTCCCTCCTCCGTCCGCCTCGCCTGGGTGACGGACGACAAGGGCGACGACGTCGAGGACTTCATCGGAGTCGTCCGCGGCCGCAGCGCGAACACCACGCGCGGCACCGCCGCGACGCCGAAGGTCGAGTCGCGGGCGAAGGCCGCCAAGGCGAAGGCGCGGGAGGCGCGCGAGAAGGCGGAGAGGGCCGGCGGCGGCAAGAAGAAGCCGGCCCGCGCCAAGGCGTCCGCGCCGGCGGTGCGGCGCACCCGCAAGCCCCGCGGCCGCTGACCGTGGCCGACGACGCCGGCTGGTCGCTCCGCCCCGCCACCGCGGAGGACGCCGCGGCGATCGCCGAGCTGCGCGCGGTCGTCATGCGCCCGTCGCTCGAGACGCTCGACCGCTACGACGAGCACCGCGTGCGGCACCGCTTCCTCGACGGCTACCGGCCCGAGCTCACCCGGGTGATCGAGCTCGACGGCGCCTTCGCCGGGAGCATCGCCGCGCGGGTCGAGCCGGACGCGGTCTGGATCGAGCACTTCTACCTGGCGCCGCACGCACAGGGACGCGGAGTCGGCGGCGCCGTCCTGCGCCGGGTGATGGCGGAGGAGGCGCGGCCGGGTCTGCCCTTCCGGCTCGACGTGCTGAAGCGCAGCGACGCCCGCCGCCTCTACGAGCGGCACGGCTTCCGGTTCGAGCGTGCTCTGGAGTGGGACGACATCCTGGTCGCGCCGCCCGTCTCCTGACCCCGGATCGGGGAGGACGACGGGGCGCGGGCCACCGCTAGCATGAGCGCGATCCCCTCCGCCGGGTCGGCCGCAGGGCGACCTCCTCCTGGAAGCAGGCACTCCGCCGTGTCCCCGCTCGTTCTGAGGTCCGCCGCCTCCGCGGTCCTCGTCGCCGCCCTGGCGATCACCTCCAGCCCGCTCGCCTCCGCCGCATCGGCGGCCGCGCCGTCGGCCGCCCCCGTCGCCGCATTCGGCGCCGCCTCCGACGCGCCCCGCTCGATCGTGCTCCCCGAGGGGCAGCCTCTCTGGCAGCCCAGCGCCGAGTCCCCCCTGCCCGCCGTGCCGGACGAGGCGCCGAGCGCCGCCCGTGCGAGCGCTGCAGCGTCGATCAGCGGCCGTGTCGTGGTCGAGGAGGCCGACGGCTCGATCGCGACCACCACTCCCCGCGGCGCCCTCCTGAACGTCGAGGTCTGGTCGAGCGAGGCGGGGCTCCTCGGGAACCACTCCGTCGCCGGCGACCTCACCTTCAGCATCGACGGGCTCACCGCCGGGCAGACCTACTACCTGCTGATCAAGGACAACGCCGACCTGTACGCCGACCTCTGGTCCGGCGGCAGCGCCGTCGCCCGCAGCGCCGAGCCGCTCCAGGCCCCTGCGGCCGGCGTGCAGCTGCGCACCGCACGGCTGGGCTCGCTCGAGGGACGCCTGAGCGGCGTCGCGGGCGACCAGCGCGTCGACATCTGGTACCGCGACCCGGGAACCGACGGCTACTTCCGCACCGGCGAGCTCGACCTGATCACGGGCGGCGACAACCCGTACTCGTTCCAGCAGGTCGTCCCCGGCGACTACCTCGTCCGGGCGTCGAGCCGCGACGACGTGATCGACGACAGCTACTGGGACCACGTCCTCCGCTCGGGCGACGCGGGCGACGTGCGCGTCCCGGTGGGCGGATCGGCCGCCGGGATCGACCTCTCGCTGAGCAGCGACTACCAGCAGTACACCGGCCGCCTCGCCGGATCGGACCGCTACGCGACCTCGGTGGAGGCGACGGGCTACTTCTCCCCGGGCATCCCGGTGCTCTACGTGGCGAGCGGGGCGAACTGGCCGGACGCGCTGAGCGCGGGCCCGGCCGCCGCCGCACTCGGAGGCGCGCTCCTGCTCACCGATCCCGACCGCCTGCCGCGGGTCGTCTCCGACGAGATCCGCCGCCTCCGCCCGGAGCGGGTCGTGGTCGTCGGCAGCGAGCTGAGCGTGAGCCCCGGGGTCCTGGCCGCGATCCGCTCGATCGTCGGCCGCACCGAGCGCATCGGCGGGACGGACCGCTACGACACCTCCCGCCGGATCGTCGCGGACGCCTTCGGCGCCGGCCCCTACTCGAACATGTTCGTCGCGACCGGCACGAACTTCCCCGACGCCCTGTCGGCCGCGCCGATCGCCGGCTGGCGTGCGCAGCCCGTGCTGCTGGTCGACGGTGCGACCTCGGGCGCCGACTCCGCGACCGCGACCGCGGTGCGCGCCCTGGCGCCGGAGCACGTGGAGTTCCTCGGCGGCGACCCCTCGATCCGGGACGCGTACGTGGCGGACTTCGCGCGTCGCGGCCTCGCCCCCTCGGTCTCGAGGATCGCCGGCCGCGACCGCTACGAGACCAGTGTCGAGCTGAACAGCGCCTACCCCCAGTCGCTGCTGCAGGACAGCGTCTTCCTCGCCGCGGGGTCCTCCTTCGCCGACGCCCTCTCGGGAGCGACGACGGCGGCGGCCCTGGGCTCGTCCGTGCTGCTGACCGAGCGCGACTGCGTGCACGACTCGACGCTGCGCTTCCTGGCCTCCAACTCGAAGAACTACGCGTTCCTGCTCGGCGGGGAGCCGACGCTCACCGAGGACGTGGCGAACCTCCGCAACTGCGAGTACGACTTCTGACGACGCGTGCTCCCGGGCTCCGGGGCTAGGGTGCGAGCATGCCCACGAGCGATGAGACCTGGACCCTGGCCGAGCACGACGTACCGGTGTACCGCAGCGGTGAGGGCGGCCGGGCGCTGATCCTGATCCACGAGGTCTGGGGGGTCGACGGGCACATCCGCTCGGTCGCCGACCGCTATGCGGCCGAGGGCTACAGCGTCGTCGCCCCCGAGCTCCTGGCCGACAGCGGCCTGCTCGAGCAGCTCGACGAGGAGCAGCGCGCCGACTACGACCACCCGGTGCGGCGCCTGCCGCGCCAGGTCGAGCTGCGCACCTTCTTCGCCCCCGTCTTCACCCCGGAGCACGCGACGCGCACCGTCGCGATCCTCCGCGCCCTCGTCGAGCGGCTCCTGCGCCAGGAGGGCGCGACCAGCGTCTCCGTCACCGGGTTCTGCTACGGCGGCACCTTCTCGTGGGCGCTCGCGCTGGCCGAGCCGCGGCTGGCGGCGGCCGTGCCGTTCTACGGGCACGTCACCGCGTCCGCCGAGGAGCTCGGAGCGCTGCAGGTGCCGGTGCTGGCGTTCCTGGGCGATCAGGACGCTCCCCTCGTCGAGCAGGTGCCGCGCCTCCGCGAGGCGACCGAGGGCAAGGACGTCGAGGTCGTCGTCTACCCGGGAGCGGGCCACGCCTTCTTCAACGACGCGAACGAGCAGACCTACCAGGCCGAGGCGGCGACCGACGCCTGGCCGCGGGCGCTCGCGTTCCTCGGAGCGCACGCGGGCTGAGCGGGCCCTCGACGGACGGCGCCCGGCTCCGCGGCGCTGAGCTCGCCGACGGCCTGCGTCAGCGCGGCCGGATCGGCAGCCAGCCCCGCCGGGCCGCGAGCACGCCCGCCTGGAAGCGGCTCTCGGCGCCGAGCAGCTCGAAGAGACCGGCGATGTGCCGACGGCAGGTGCGCACGCTGAGGTCCAGCCGTGCCGCGAGCGCCTCGTCGGTGAGCCCGGCGGCGAGGCCCTGCAGGATCGACCGCTGCACCGCGGAGAGGGAGGGCTCCTCCTCGGCACCTGCCGCGTGCAGGGGCGCTGCGAACTCCCACGCCGCGTCGAACACGCGCGCCAGGGTCGCCGCGAGCTCGGGGGAGCGGACGACCAGGGCGGCGCGGTCGTCCTCGTCGCGGGAGCGGGCGACGATCGCGAGGGAGCGGTCGAAGACCACCAGCCGGAAGGGCAGCGTCGGGAGGGTCCGGAACCGCGCGCCCAGCGGCTCGAGCTCCGCGACCGAGCGCCGGAGAGCCGCGTTGTCGCGGCGGCGGTCGTGGTACAGCGTCCGCCTCGCGATGCCGCGCCCGAGCAGCTCGCGGTCGACGGCGTCGCTCGCCTCGTGCCGCTCCACGCTGCTGGTGCCGGGAGCGGCGATCAGCACCTCCTCCGAGGCTCCGCGCTGCAGGTCGAGGAGCAGCCGGAGGACGGTCGCCGGGTCCTCGATCACCTCCACCTGCTCCGCGGCGGCGAGGGCGCTGCGGGCGCTCCGGTAGGCGGGGACGAGGGCCATCAGCTCGCTGCGGCGGCGGGTGATCCCGGTCTGCAGCTCGAGGAGGCGCCGCTCGTCCTCGGCGATCAGCTCGGCGAGGGCGATGTCCGGTGCGGCCGTGGCGAGCGATTCCGCCCCCGCGTGCAGCGGAGCGAGCAGCCGGAGCCCGATCAGCTCGTCACGCGCCTCGCGGAGGCCGTCGACGGTGACGCCGAGCTCGTCCGACGCGCTCTCGAGAGACCAGTCTCCGCGCACGGACGCGTGCAGGTACAGCGCGATCGCGTTCTCGCTCAGCACCGGCGGCCCCCCGTTCTCCCGACCCTCCCGAGTGTAGGAGGCGCGCACTCAGCGCCGCCGCGCGAGAACCGCGACGACGGCGAGCTCACCGGCGAGGACCAGCGCCGCCGCTCCGAACACGGCCGGGCCGACCAGCGCGGCGAGCGGAGTGAGACCGGCGTTCGCGAGGAGGGGGGCGAGGAGACCGATCACGACTCCGGTACGGCGGGCGGGGGGCTGCCGGCGGGCGACGGCGACGACGCTCAGCGAGGTCGCGGCGGCGGCGGCGAGCACGAGCAGGAGGACCGCCGCGGGGTGCGGCTCCCCGAGCAGGAGCAGCGCGGCCAGCGCGGCCCAGGCGAGGGCGCCTCCGGCGGCGACGGGGCCGAGGTGCGGGGTGGCGGCGGGTGCAGTGGCGGTCATGGTGCGTCCTCTCGTCGTGGTCCTCCGAGCCTCGCGGAGGCCCGTCGGCGGCACCAGATCAGCATCCGGGCACGGCAGCATCCGGACATGCGGCGGACCCCCGGCTCCGCGCGGGGCGGAGGGTCGGGGGCCCACGGGACGTCCGGGCAGGCTCCGGCCGTGGCAGCATCCGGTCAGCCGGCCTCGCGCAGCCTCCCGCCGGCGAGGTGGAGGCTGCGCTGCGCACGGCGCGACGGCAGAGTGGTGGGTGTCGTCGGCTCCTGCTCTCCGGGCGCCCGCTCTTCCCGGGGCGGTGCCCGCGGTCGTAGGCTCGCGCTCATCCGCAACGGGAGGGGCCGACGATGACCGCCACGAGAGAGACGTCCGCCCCGCCCGAGCTCAAGCGGGTGCTCGGCCCCAAGCTGCTGCTGCTGTTCGTGGTCGGCGACATCCTCGGGACCGGGATCTACGCCCTCACCGGGCAGGTCGCGGCCGAGGTGGGCGGGGCCGCGTGGCTCCCCTTCGTGATCGCGTTCGTTGTCGCCACGCTCACCGCCTGCTCCTACCTGGAGCTGGTGACGAAGTACCCGCAGGCGGCGGGCGCCGCGCTCTACGCGCACAAGGCGTTCGGGATCCACTTCGTCACGTTCCTCGTCTGCTTCACCGTGATGGCGAGCGGGATCACCTCGGCCTCCGCTGCCTCGGGCGCCTTCGCGAGCAACTTCGCGATCGGCTTCGGGCTCGGGGACGGCGCGGGGACGCGGTTGAGCATCGCGCTGGTGTTCATGGTCTGCATCGCCCTGGTGAACCTGCGGGGCGTCGCCGAGAGCGTCGGGCTGAACGTGGTGCTCACCCTGATCGAGCTCTCGGGCCTGCTGCTGGTGATCTTCGTGTGCTTCTTCGCCGTGTTCGGCGGGCAGGCCGACTTCTCGCGGGTGGTCGCGTTCGAGGCGCCGGAGGACAAGTCGCTGCTGCTCGCGGTGAGCACCGCGACCTCGCTGGCGTTCTTCGCGATGGTCGGATTCGAGGACTCCGTGAACATGGCGGAGGAGACGAAGGAGCCCAGCCGCATCTTCCCGCGCGTGATGCTCACGGGTCTCGGCATCACCGCCGTGGTCTACGTGCTCGTGTCCACGCTCGCCGTCGCGATCGTCCCCGTGGGGGAGCTGGCAGGCAACGACACTCCGCTCGTCACGGTCGTCGAGGCCGCGGCGCCCGACTTCCCGATCTCGACGCTCCTGCCCTTCATCTCGCTCTTCGCCGTGGCCAACAGCGCGCTGATCAACATGATGATGGCCAGCCGCCTGCTCTACGGGATGAGCCGCCAGGGCGTGCTGCCGCCGTTCCTGCAGAACGTGCTGCGCGGACGGCGCACGCCGTGGGCCGCGATCCTCTTCACGACGGTGATCGCCCTGCTCCTCACCGCCTACGTGTCGCGCGACCCCTCCGACCCCATCGCGGTGCTGCTGGGCGGGACCACGTCGCTCCTCCTGCTGGCGGTCTTCGCCGTCGTCAACGTCTCCGTGCTGGTGCTGCGGCGGCAGCCGGTCGAGCACCGGCACTTCCGGACCCCCACCGTGCTGCCGGTGCTGGGCACGATCGCCTGCGTCTACCTGGTGCTGCCGATCACCTCGGGACGCGACACGGCCCAGTACGGGATCGCGGGGGTGCTGCTCGTGATCGGCGTCCTGCTCTGGGCGGCGACCTTCATCGACCGGCGGGTCCGCGGCTACGCGCGCACCGCGGCGATCGCTCCGGAGGAGCTCGACGCCGATCCCGCGGAGGACGCATCGGGAGCGCACAGCGACGGCATCGGCCGGTCATAGCCGATCCATAGGGAACTCCCGATACTGGAGTCATGAGCACCCCGGCCCCCTCGAAGCACCTCGCCCCCGCGCAGCGCACCCGCCTGAAGCGGGCCGACGGGACGCCGATCCGCGTCCTCGTCGTCGACGACGAGAGCACCCTCACCGACCTGCTCCAGATGGCGCTGCGCTACGAGGGCTGGGAGGTGCGCACCGCCGCCGAGGGCCGCGCCGCGATCACGATCACCCGCGAGTTCCGGCCCGACGTGATCGTGCTCGACGTGATGCTCCCCGACATCGACGGCCTCCAGGTCCTGCAGCGGGTCCGCGCGGACGGCAGCGAGACCCCGGTCCTCTTCCTCACCGCGAAGGACGCGCTCGACGACCGGATCGCCGGGCTCACCGCCGGCGGCGACGACTACGTCACCAAGCCCTTCTCCCTCGAGGAGCTGGTCGCCCGGATGCGCGGCCTCATCCGCCGCAGCACCCTGCTCGCCAACGACGCGGACGACCCCGAGGTCGTCGTGGGTGACCTGGTGCTGAACGAGGACAGCCACGAGGTCCGCCGGGGCGGCGACGAGATCGAGCTGACCGCCACCGAGTTCGAGCTGCTGCGCTTCCTGATGCGCAATCCGCGCCGCGTGCTCAGCAAGGCCCAGATCCTCGACCGGGTCTGGTCGTACGACTTCGGCGGCAAGTCGAGCGTGGTCGAGATCTACATCTCGTACCTGCGCAAGAAGATCGACGCCGGCCGCTCGCCGATGATCCACACCGTGCGCGGCGCCGGCTACCTCCTGAAGCCCGCCGACCAGTGAGCCGCACCGGCCGCCCGTCGCTCGGCGACTTCGCGACCCGCTCCGCCCTCCGCGGCTCCCGCCGCGGCCGGCGCGCGCCGTGGACTCTGCGGCGGCGGATGGTCGTCGCCGTGGTCGCGCTCGTCGCGGTGACGGCGGGCGTCGTGGGAGCGGTGAGCGTGCTCTCGGCGCGGTCGATCCTCTACGGCAGCACGGACGCGTCGCTCAGCCAGTCGGTCACGCGCCTCCAGGACTTCGACGAGCCGAGCCGCTTCGGCGGGTCGAGCGCGATCGAGCAGGCCACGACCTGCCCGAGCGGATCCTTCGGCGGCGGCCCGAGCCAGAACCTCAGCACCATCACCGCCGTCCAGGGCTCGGACGGCTCCTTCATCGGCGCCTACGTCGACGCCGACGGGGTCTGCCGGCAGTTCTCGGACCCGGCCGACTCGGTGCTCGCGGCGGCCGTCGCCGCGGGGGGCGAGGAGGCGACCATCGAGCTGCCCGGGAGCCTCGGGACCTACCGCGTGCGCGCGGCGGCGGTCGAGGGCTCCGTCGTCGTCGTCGGCGTCCCCCTGGGCGAGGTCGCCGAGACGCTCGCCTCCCTCACCTGGGTGGTCGTCGTGGTGGTGCTGCTGGCGATGCTGCTGGTCGCCCTCGTCGCCACCGCGATCATCCGCGTGGCACTGCGGCCCTTGGAGCGGGTGGAGGCGACGGCGACCCGCGTGGCCGAGCTGCCGCTGGACCGCGGCGCCGTCGAGCTGGTCGAGCGGGTCCCGGAGGAGGACGCCGACACCCGCACCGAGGTCGGCCGCGTCGGCGCCGCCTTCAACCGCATGCTCGACCACGTCACCGGTGCTCTGGAGTCGCGGCAGGCGAGCGAGGACAAGGTGCGGCAGTTCGTCGCCGACGCCTCGCACGAGCTGCGCACTCCCCTCGCGGCGATCCGCGGCTACGCGGAGCTGCCCCGGCGCGGCGGGACCGAGCTGCCGGAGTCGGCCGCCTACTCCCTCGATCGGATCGAGTCCGCCGCCACCCGGATGACCTCGCTGGTCGAGGACCTCCTCCTGCTCGCCCGCCTCGACGAGGGCCGCGACCTCGAGAAGGAGCCCGTCGACCTGACGCTGCTCGTGATCGAGGCGCTCTCGGACGCGCACGCCGCGGGCCCCGACCACGAGTGGGACCTCGAGCTCCCCGAGGAGCCGATCGAGATCCGCGGCGACGGCTTCCGGCTGCACCAGGTGGTCGCCAATCTGCTGCGGAACGCGACCGTGCACACGCCCCCCGGCACCCGGGTCGTGGCGGCCCTCGCCGAGGAGGTGTCGGAGGGGCGGCCGATCGCAGTCGTGACGGTCACCGATTCCGGCCCGGGCATCGCGCCGGAGCTGGTGCCGGTGCTGTTCGAGCGCTTCGCCCGCGGCGACTCCTCCCGAGCGCGCACGACCGGATCGACGGGGCTGGGCCTGGCGATCGTGGCGGCGGTCGTCGACGCCCACGGCGGGCGCGTCCTCGTCGCGTCCGAGCCGGGGCGCACGAGCTTCCGCGTCGAGCTGCCGGCGGGCTGAGGGCCGGGACGGCGGTCTCCCGCCGCCCGCCCTACACCGAGACGCCCAGCCGGCGGCGCGCGTCGTCGAGGGTCCGCACCACGGCGACCACCTCGTCGAGCGGGTGCAGCGGCGACTCGGTGCGCCCCTCCGTCACGTACTGCGCGACGTGCAGCGCCTCCCAGGCGAGGCCCTCGCCGCCCTGGAGCGGCGTCTCGTCGATCCACGACCCGCTCTCGGAGCCGCGGGTGAGCGTCACGCCGCCCGGCGTCCAGAACGACGGGTGCACGTCGATCCGCCCCGCCCGCCCCGCGACGCTCGCCGCGTGGCGGGTGTCGGCCAGCACGGTCGAGGTGGCCACCGACTGCACCCCGTGCGCGTGGCTGCCGACGATCGTCGCGGTCGCGTCGACGCCGGTCGAGGTCATGCTGCCGGCGACGACGGTGCTCTGCGGGGTGCCCGCCACCATCGAGACGAAGGAGGAGGCGTAGACGCCGACGTCCAGCAGGCCGCCGCCCGCGAGCGCCGGGTCGAAGATCCGGCTGGAGGGGTCGAAGTCGAAGGCGGCGCCGAAGTCGGCCGAGACGACGGCGGGCGCGCCGACCGCCCCGTCGGCGAGCAGCTGCCGCACGACGTCCATGTGCGGCAGGTAGCGCATCCACATCGCCTCCATCGCGAAGACTCCGGCGTCGCGCGCGGCGTGCACCATCATCTCGGCCTCGCCCGGGGTCGGCGCGAACGGCTTCTCGACCAGGATGTGCTTGCCCGCGGCGATGGCGAGCAGCGCCTGTCGGGCGTGCTCCGAGTGCGGCGACGCGATGTAGACCACGTCGACCTCCGGATCCTCCACCACGGCCTCGTAGCCGGCCGAGGCCCGCTCGATCCCGAACCGGCTCGCGAACCGCTCCGCGCGCTCCAGCGAGCGGGAGCCCACCGAGACCACGCGCTGCCGGGTGTGCTTCTGCAGCGCCTCGACGAACGAGCCGGCGATCGAGCCGGGCGCGATCACCCCCCAGCGCAGGACGGGGGAGTCGAGGAGGGAGGGGAGTCGGGGCTCGGGGAGCGTCAGTGCCATGCGTCCACGCTAGGGCCCCGTGCCCGGCGGGGGCGAGGGGGTGCGCGGCGGTCCCCTAGGGTGTGACGGCACGCGCAGTCGCGGGCGGAGGAGGACGTCATGCCCGAGTGGTACACCCTGGGCGTCGTCGCCCTCGTGATCGTCGTGGTGGTCGTCGCGATCGTGCGCTTCCGGTTCAACCCGGTGCTGGCGCTGGCCGTCGGAGCCGCCGCGATCGGCCTGCTCACCGGGCTCGGCCCCGTCGACACCGTCTCCACGATGACCACCGGCTTCGGCGAGGTGATGATGGAGGCGGGCCTCCTGATCGGCTGGGGCGTGCTCATCGGCGCGATGCTCAACGAGATGGGCGCCGTCGTCCGGCTCGTCGAGGGCCTGCTGCGCGTCTTCGGCCGCCGCGGGATCCCCTACGCGCTGGGCCTCTCCTTCGCCACCTACCTGCAGACGATCTTCGTCGACGCGCTGATCGTGATCGCGGCCCCGCTCGCCCGCCGGATCGCGCCGCGGCTGGGGCGCGCGGGCACCGGCATCGTCGCCGTGACCTTCGCCGTCGGGCTCGAGACGGGCATCGTGATGATGGTGCCCGGCTTCGCCGCGGTCGCGCTCGCGGGGCTGCTCGGAGTGCCGCTGGGCGTGATGATGCTCGGCGGATTCGCGGTGGTGGCGCCGACGGTCGTGGTCACGATCCTGCTGATGTCGCTCGCGTTCCGCCTCGGCTTCTGGGACCCGGCGCGCGACGAGCAGCTGGTCGTGCGCGACGACACGACCGGGCTCGCGACGGTGGGGGCGTCGCCCGCCGCGGACGGCGGACGGCTGCCGTCGTTCGGAGCGCGGGGGAGCGGCGGGGCGTCCTCGGGCGGAGCCGGAGCGGCATCGGGCGGCTCGTCCGGCTCGTCCGTCGAGGACGCGGCGGGTCCCGCCGGAGCGCAGGACGCCCACGCCGCCCGCGAGCGCCCGCTCCTGCTCCTCTTCGCGCCCATGCTCCTCGCCCTCCTGCTCATCGCCGCGCAGGCGGTGCTCACCGTCTCCGGGGTCGAGCTGCCGGTGCTGCAGTTCCTCGGGAACCCCGTCATCGCGCTCCTCCTCGCCGTGATCGGCACCGGAGTGGTCGGCCGGTCCACCGTGGGAACCGCGCGGATGGAGAAAGCGGTCGCCAAGGGCTTCCAGGATGGTGGGCAGATCTTCCTGCTCACCGGCGTCGGCGGGGCGCTCGCCGCGGTGATCGCCCAGGGCGACCTCGGCGAGATCCTGAAGGGCTATTTCTCGACCTCGGCGACCGCGCCGCTGCTGCTCGTCTGGGTGATGGCGGCCGTGCTGCACATCGCGGTCGGCTCGGTCACCCTCTCGGCGATCACGGCGGCCGGAGTCGTCGCGCCGGTCGCCGCGACATTCGGCCTCGACCCGCTGCTGATCGCACTCGCCGCGGGCTCCGGCGCGCTGTTCTGCATCCACGTCACCTCGAACACCTTCTGGCTGCTGCAGAGCTTCCTCGGTCAGTCGGTCCGCGGCGCTCTCAAGTCCGTGACCGTCGGCGTCTCCCTCGCCTCCGTCCTCGCGCTCGGCGCCACGCTCGTCCTCTCCCTCTTCCTCTGACCGGGCCCTCCTTCCTCCTCTCGCCGGATGCCACTCGGGCACTCGAGTCGCCGGGCGAGGCGTACCGAAGAGGCATCTCGCGGAGGTGACCCGGCCGACACGTGACGGAAACATGGAGCCTCTATCTTCCTGAGAGGGTTCACATCCGATTCGGAGATCCAGACGCCGACGGGGGCCCGATCCGTTCCGTCACGCCTCGACAAGGGAAGAACTCCGCTTGAGATCTCGAACCGCCCTCGCCTCCGGATGCGCCGCGCTCGCGCTCGCCGCCGGCGGTCTCCTGGTCGCCCCGCCGGCGACCGCCACGACCGCAGCACCCGCCGACTACACCCGCGTGGACATCGTGCGTCCGCCGTCCGCTCCGATCGCGGTGCCGACCAGCTACCCGCAGCAGACCCCGCTGACCGAGGTGCCCGTCGACCCGACCGACGCCTCGCTCCTGCGCGGAGTCACCCCCTACGACGCCATCGCGCCGCAGCTGAACGCGCTCGCCGCCCGCTCCGACAGGGTCTCGACCCAGGTGGTCGGGAAGTCCGGCCTCGGCCGCGACATCTACCTGGTCACCATCACCGCCCCCGAGACCGAGGCCGAGACGGCGCAGCAGGCCGAGTGGCGCGACCGGCTCAAGTACGAGCCCGCCGCCGCGGCCGCCGACGCCGAGCTGATGGACGGCTACAAGGTGCCGGTCTGGTTCAACGGCAACATCCACGGCAACGAGTGGGAGGGCAGCGACGCGATCCTCGAGTACATCGAGGGCGTCGCCACCGCCGAGGACGCGGAGACCGAGGCGCTGCTCGAGGGCAACCGCCTCTACTTCACCGTCACCAACAACCCCGACGGCCGCGCCCTCGGCCAGCGCGCCGTCGCCGCGGGCTACGACCCGAACCGCGACATGATCACCGGAGCCACCAGCGAGGCGGCCGTGATCCGCGACCTCTCGAGCGTGCTCCAGCCCACGTACTTCATCGACATCCACGGCTACACCGGGATCCTCCAGGTCGAGCCCTGCGGCCCGCCGCACGGCG
Organism: Rathayibacter sp. RFBD1; assembly: GCF_002932915.1. Taxonomy (NCBI): domain Bacteria; kingdom Bacillati; phylum Actinomycetota; class Actinomycetes; order Micrococcales; family Microbacteriaceae; genus Rathayibacter; species Rathayibacter sp. RFBD1. The sequence goes on along the minus strand of NZ_PSWQ01000002.1, from coordinate 2,242 downwards.
AGAACTACGAGTACGACCTCTTCCTCCCGCACGCCTACGCGACCGCGCTCGAGATCGAGCGCCGCGTCGTCGAGGCCGACGTGCCCGGCAACACCTACCTCGCCGAGGACGGCAGCGCCACCACGGACAACACCGGGAAGATCCTCATCCCCTACCGCGACATCCGCGCGGGCTGGGACGACTGGCCCCCCATCTTCGCCCCGCAGTACGTCGCCTTCCAGGGTGCGATCACCAACACGGTGGAGCTTCCGCTCGGCCGCACGGCCAACAGCACTCCGGAGGAGATCGCCCAGGGCCAGGCCAACGCGGACATCGACGTCGAGGTCGCCGGGATCGTCATGGACGCCTCCGTCGACTACATCGAGGCCAACCGCGACGCGCTCCTGAGCAACCAGGTCGCCATCTTCGAGCGCGGCGTCACCGGCGCCCCCGCCGTCGAGATCCCCGCCGACGTCTCCGCGGCCGACCTGCCCGCGGGCGTGCCGACCGAGTGGACCGAGATCTGGGACGAGACCGACGTCTACACGACCGAGTACCCGCGCGCCTACGTCATCCCCGTCGACGGCACGCAGCGCTCCGTCTCGGACGCCGAGACACTCGTCGCGCAGCTGCTCGCCCACGGAGTCGAGGTGTCGCGGACCACGGCCGCCACGAGCGTCGGAGGAGTCTCCTACCCCGCGGGCACCTACCTGGTCGACATGCACCAGTCGGTCCGCGGCCTCGCCAACGTCCTCCTCGCCGACGGCAGCGACATCTCGAGCCGCGTGCCCGAGATGTACGACGTCTCGGCCTGGAGCCTCTCGCTCCTCTGGGGCGCCGACGTGCAGGCGATCGGCTCCACCACCGACGCCCTTCCGGCCGTCGGCCTGGAGCCGGTCACCGCCGTCGCTCCGGTCGGCTCCGTCCCGGCAGACGCCGACTACCTCGCCTTCGAGCCGCGCGGCGTCCTGGAGTACCAGGCCGTCAACGCGCTGCTGGCCGACGGGGTCGCCCTCGAGCAGTTCGAGGACGGCACCATCGCCCTGCGTGCCGACGCCGCCGGGCTCACGGCCGCCGAGGGAGCCGCCGCCGTCTTCGGCGTCGACTTCACGGCGACCACCGCCGACCGCGTGCGCGCCGAGGACGGGAAGGCGCTCGACGCCCTCCGCGTCGCCTACTCCGGCACGAACGAGGACCGCGACGCGCTGGCCAAGCTCGGCTTCGCCGATGCGGTCGCCGTCGACGCGGCCGCGCTCACCGCGGGCACCGCGACCCTCGAGGGTGCCGACGTGCTCTACGTGGGACGCGCCCTCTCCTTCACCCCGGAGCAGGCCGCAGGCCGCACCGTGGTCGAGGAGTTCCTCGCGGCGGGCGGCGACGTCGTCGGCCGCGGTGGCGCTGGAGCGGCCTTCGTGTCCGACTTCGGCCTGGCCGAGCTGACCGCGCAGACCGGCACCAGCGGCTCCAACGGCATCGTCTCGGTCGAGACGCCCGCCGGCGGAGTCCTGGGCGACTACCCGCAGGACACCGCGTTCGTCTCGCCGGCACTGTGGTTCGCCGGTTTCGACGAGTCGGTCGCTGTCGAGCAGAGCTACTCGGAGGACGGCACGTTCGTCGCCGGGCACTGGGTCGACTCCGAGGGTCAGTCCCGGAGCGACGCGGCCGGGCAGGCCTCGGCCGTCTCGTTCTCGACGGAGTCGGGCACCGAGGGCTTCCTCTTCGGCACCTCGCCGGTGTTCCGCAACCACCCGGTCGGAGCGTTCAGCGACGTCGCCCGGGCGCTGCTCGCCGTGGCGCCGGAGGGCGCCGACGTCGAGCTGCCGGGGACCCCGGAGCCCACGCCGACGCCGGAGCCGACCGCGACGCCTGAGCCGACGGCGACGCCTGAGCCGACGGCGACGCCCGAGCCCACCGCGACGCCCGAGCCGACCGTGAGCCCCGAGCCCACGTCGACCCCGGAGCCCACGCCGACCCCGGAGCCCACGTCGACCCCGGAGCCCACCGTCGTGCCGACGGCCGGACCGACCGCCACGGCCGCGCCGATCACCGCACCGACCGGCCCCGGCGGCCTCCCCTCCACCGGAGTGGAGACCGGCTCCTGGCTGCTGCTCTCGGGAGGTGCTGTCGCCCTCGGCCTCGGCTCGCTCCTGATCGCCCGCAGCCGTCGCCGCGAGGACCAGGAGGCCTAGCCTCCGCCTTCGGGGAGGGATCGGGCGCCCGCCGCCCGGTCCCTCCCCGTTCCCGTTCCCCGTCCCCCTCGTGG